>DLPX01000034.1:18751-31735 GCA_002477475.1 Proteobacteria bacterium UBA7447 | reverse complement strand
GCTCTCTTCTTCCCCTATGATGAGAATCACCCGCTTAAGATGCAGCAAATCATCAGCCACATCGACGAGTTGCTGCAGAAATTCCGGCTCAATCGCGATTGTCTCGGCACGCGAATCGTTAATCAGGTAGGCAAATATATTGCCTCGGTAGTGGGTATTGACGGGGACCAGTGGCACGCCACATTTGGACAGCGCGCACCAGAGAAAAACCTGCTCGACACGATTTTGTGACATGCAGAGTACGGTGTCCCCAGATGTGAGACCAATTCGGCTGAGGCCCTGAGCAAGCCTGCCTGACAGCGCATCGACTTGCTGATAACTGAATGCCTGATCCCCTGTAAGAATCCAGGGCCTGTCGGGACGATGTTGCGCCTGATAACTGAGAACGGTTGGCAGATCATGATGACGCTGGTCATCAAGAAACCCCATCGCTAGCGCCCTTTAAACTTTGGCTTTCGTTTCTCTGAAAACGCCTGCACTGCCTCACCGTAATCCTCGGAGTAGACTAAGGTGGCAATAGTCTGCTTCTCAAGATTTAGCGCAGTTTCAAAGTCAGCTTCGGTGGATTGCGTTACCATTCTTTTATGGTGAATCACCGCCATCGGTGCGCGAGACATAACCACACGGGCCAGCCGCTCTGCTTCTTTTTCTTCTTCGCCCACAGGGACCAACTTATTCACGAGGCCAATCCGGTACGCTTCATCGGCATCTATGAACTCCCCTGTTAGCATCAGCTCTCTTGCCTTGTTCAAGCCCACAATCATCGGCAAGAGCTTGGTCGCTCCACCTGTAATCGTCATGCCAGCATTGCTCTCTGGAAAACCAAAGACTGCATCCTTTGCAGCAACAATCATGTCGGAATCTATTGAGATTTCGAACCCAGCGCCCACGGCATAGCCACGCACCGCTGCGATCACCACTTTTGGGGCGCGACGAATGATTCTGGGGATCTCCTGCAGATTCTCGGTAATATCCTCAACAATATCGAGAATCGGATGAATCTCGCCGGATTGAATTTGAGGATACTCCTCAAGCGCAGCCTTCAGGTCATCTCCCGCCGAAAATGCTGGCCCCACACTGGAAAGAATAATGGCCTTAACAGCCTTATCCTCAGCGGCCTCCTTCAGGGTTTTGACAAAATGCCGACATTCGTCGGCATCGAAGGCGTTCAGGATCTCGGGTTTATTGAACCTAATCCACGCGATTCCGTCTTTCACCTCATACAAGAGCGCACTCATGATCCCTCTCCCTTAACGATTGCGTTATCTAACTAATATGGCAACCCATATCGTACTGGATTGCTAGGCACGTCCGCTGGCTTGTAGGCTCATTTATTAACTCGGCATGAGTCTGTGACCCTCAATTTACCCTTCAATTAAGAATGTCATGACTACATTTTTACGATGTCTTGGTGCCTACAAAAGCCGAAGGATAGCCAAACAAGGATGCCGATCCTCCGGTATGGAGAAACACGATACGCTCGCCTTTCTTATATTGGCCCTTTCGAATCAGATCAATCATCCCCGCTGCCCCCTTCGCGGAATACACAGGATCGAGCAGGATTCCTTCGAGTTTCGCAAACATTTCAATTGCCTCGATGCCGGCGTCGGTCGGAATCCCATAACCATCGCCCACGTAATCTGAGTTGGCGACAATATCTGCCCCACTGACGATCCCGTGGCAGCCGATAAGATCCGCTGTGCCTTCAGCGAGCTTCAGAACATTTTTTTCCTGAGTCTCTTTTTCGGCCCGGACTGAAATCCCATAGACAGGAATCTGTGCATTCAGCGCCTTCAATCCCGTGACAAGGCCCGCCTGGGTCCCCGTGCTGCCAGTTGCGTGGACGATATGATCGATGACGAGGTCCCGATCATTCGCTTGCCCGACCAACTCCAGGGCGCAATTGGCGTAACCCAACGCACCCGTTGTATTGGAGCCCCCTCCGGGGATGGTATAGACCTTCCTCCCCTGCTCCCGAAACGCCTGGGCAACCGCCTCCATCTCTGCATTCATGTCAAGCCCAGGGCCGCGCCGCTCATAAGTCGCCCCGTGCAAAACATCAAGCAACACGTTGCCGTTATGGTTGTAGCTCTCTTCTTTGTAACCGGTACGGTCTTCCAGCAAAAGGTGGCAGTCCATTCCCAACTTGGCGGAAAAAGCAGCAGTCTGGCGTGCATGGTTTGATTGGGTGGCGCCCTGGGTGATAACAAGGTCTGCCCCCCAGGCCTTGGCCTCTGCCATCAGGAATTCTAGTTTTCGAGTCTTATTTCCTCCAGTCGAAAGACCCGTACAGTCATCACGCTTAATCCAGATCTCTGGCCCGCCCAGTGCTTCGGTGAGGCGATCCATTCGCTCTAGAGGCGTGGGAAGATGCGCAAGAAAAATACGGGGGAAACGGGCTAGGTGCATTGAAAAATCTCCTCAAATTATGAAAAACGAGTATTAGACAGGGTTCCCAGGATTTCAAATGCAAATTAGGGCCTAAAATATGCGCTAAAAGCAACTTAGAGAAATAGAGAAATCATGAGACTCGACTGGCTCGAAGACATATTAGCGGTGATCGAGACCGGCTCCTTCGTGGAAGCTGCCAAGCGTCGTTTCTTATCCCAGCCGGCCTTCTCTCGGCGTATCCGAATGATCGAGCAGTACGTAGGGAGTGAGCTTTTTGATCGAACCAAAAAGCCCGTTCAGCTTAAGTCTGCGGTCTACGGCCAACAGTCAGAAATCCGCGAACTCGTTGTCAAACTTCACGAGCTTCGTAACAACCTGGGAAATCAGCATCAGGATCGAGACAATCAGATCATCATCGCGAGCCAACACGCAATCACCACTTCAGTAGCTCCCACCCTCATCAAGAATCTAGCAACAATAAACGGCTTAACTACTCTTCTCCGATCTGCAAACCGGGATGAATGCTATGCCCTGCTGATAAAAAAACAGGTCGAACTGATTTTGATTTATCATTCCGAAAGTGATGAATTACCCGAGCAGCAAGATTTCTTCCAGAAACATGAGCTCGCGAGAGAACGGTTAATTCCGGTTTGCTTGAAGTCTGAGCGAGCATTAATCGCTCAGCAGCAACAACGCAAAGGATGGATTCCGGTTGTAAGCTATCCTTCCGACTCTTTTCTTGGTCAGGTTTTAGAGCGAGAGATTTTTTTTCGGCTACGGTCAGAACTATCTATTCACCGGGTTGCGGAAACGTCGTTGACACTTGCGATCTTACCGATGACCCTTGCAGGCGTTGGCGTTGGATGGTTACCCGACACGCTGGTTGCGCCGGAGCTAAAGAGTGGGGCATTAGTTGACCTGAGCGAAGAGTTTCCCTGTTGTGAGCTCAGAGTAATGGCGATCGGTCTCAAGAGTACCGAATCAGCGCGTAGCCTATCTGCTTGGGAAACCGTCGTGGCCTCTGCTCAAAGCTAGCTCAGAACGGCTTTAGTCAAACTGAATCTTCTTTTATAAACTCGCGTATAAGCCTATTCACGAGTTTCGGGTTCTCCATGTGCACATTATGTGCGCATTCCTCGACCACTTCGATCTTGACGTCCGGAATCCCCTCAAGAAACTGTTGCTGCTGATTCCAGTCATACGAGCGATCCTCACGAGCCCAGATCACCAACGTTGGAGCGCGAATCCTGCCGAGTTGTTCTCGACCATCCCATTTTTCCCAGGCATCTAGGCTCGCCAAAGCGGCCTCACGCGTCGCCTTGGCGCCCTCGGAAAGAGATAACAACAACCCTTCTGCCGAATCCGGATTGACAAACCAGGTTCGCGCAATTCCTTTTCGCACACTCTCAAGACCCTCGCTCATGATCTTCTGTCTCGATTCGCTTATCGGTTCAAACCGATTCGGCAACACTCCTATGGGCCCCGTGCCTAAACAAATAAGTTTCCTTACTCGCTCCGGCCTGGTCGCAGCCATTTCTTGAACCACCATACCGCCCATAGAGTGGCCGAGCAGATTAACCTCTTCAATTCCCAGATGATCCAATAAGTTACAAATATTTTCGACGTTCCCAGGTATTGATGAGGAAGGTTTGATCGCCGCACTTTCTCCATAGCCGGCAAGAGAAGGCATGATGAGATCAAAAGAATTTTGGAGTTCCTCCTGGAATCGCCACATCAGTTGCCCGCCAAGATATCCGTGGACAAGTACCAATGGCACCCCATGACCAATTCTTTTGTACGATAGGAGATCCATACCAAATTGCTACTGACTCACGTGTTTGCTGCTAAACACGCTTTTTCCCTTGAATGACCCTGTCGAGTATCAGGGCACAGAATAGGATCGCGATCCCGGCCAGGATTCCCTGACCCACGTTCGCATACTGAAGCGCTTCCAGCACATCCTGACCGAGACCTTTGGCGCCAATAAGTGACGCGACTACAACCATCGCCAGGCTCAGCATGACGGTTTGATTGACCCCCGCAAGAATAGTTGGCATCGCAAGGGGGAGGTCCACTTTTGTCAAAAGAAACCATTTGGACGCACCATAAGCGATCGCTGCCTCGCGAATTGTCTCAGGTACTCCCTTTAGTCCAAGCACCGTTAGGCGCACCACCGGCGTCCCTCCAAAAATCATGGTGATGATGACGGCCGCCACTTTACCCGTCCCGAAAAATGCGATTACCGGAATCATAAAAACGAAAGCCGGCATCGTCTGCATGAAGTCCATAATGGGTCGTATGAACGCGTAGAACCTGGGCCGAGTCGAGCAATAAATGCCCAGAGGTATACCTATCGTAATACTCAAGATGGCTGCCGTTCCCAGCAGCGCCAAAGTTGTCATTGCCTTGATCCAGAATCCCAGCAAGCCCATGTATGCAAGAAACGCGACCGAATAAATTGCGGCTCTTGGGCCAGCCGAAAGACCTGTCATCACCGCAATTGCGCCAATAACAACAATCCATGGCGTCTTCACAAAAAGCATCTCCAAAGAGTCCAGGACACTTCTGATCCCAATTGTGATGGCCGTAAAAATGGCATCGCCTTTTACCACCGCATAGTCAAACCCATTCTCGACCCCGTCTATCGACAAGAGGCGAATATCGGGATGGGTTGGAAAATCTGCAAAAAGCGCTACTAGATTGGGGAAACTGTAATGAATGGTCGATAACACGATTATGGTGATCGCAAAAACCGTACTCGACACAAAATTGAGCATCATCATTCCAGGACTGATGGATCTATCAGAAACCCATTCAGAGAATCGTTTTTCCAAGATCGTATTCGCTGATACCCCCTGAAAGATTCTTATTGCTAGAAAGAGAACGATACCCCCAACAGCAATCCACAACCCAAGTGCCTCAATGCGCTGCGCCTCTTGCAGATAGCCCGCAATAGAATCTTCCAAGGACTTGATAGTTCTTTCGAATACATCGACTTTGTCTGAATTGGATTCGATTGCTGCCTCGAGTTGTTTTTGCCGAAAGTCAATGGTCGACTGAATCTGGTCAATCTTTTGGTATGCCTCCGCACTGATATTGCCGAACAGCCCCCTTATCACCTGAACAATGGCAAAGGTTTCAATCAGTAGAAATGCGAGTGCCCAATTCCAGATATTTCGAATCCCAAACCAGATTGATCCAAAAAGCAGCGCAGCCAGGTTTAGAGAAAATACGAAACGGGTGCTATTGTTGATCTTCTGAAATTCTCTGACGTAATAATCAGGGCGAGTCTTGACGAACTCGTGAATTTGATCGGGATCGATAAAGTCGTTGTCAGTCATCACGATTTTCAACAATTGAGGCAAGGACATCGTGCTGACTGACTACGCCAACAGTCTGACCCCCTCCATCCACGATCACTACGGGCTGTTTGCTAGAAACAAGACTATCCACGAGTCGACTCAGAACATCGTCTTCTCTCATGCGGACACAATTTTGCGGGATCGGCCCATTAAGGCTCTTAAACATATTAATGGGCGTCATGATAGAGCCCGCTTTCACGACCTCTAGTCTTGAAATTCCCTTCACAAAATCCGCAACATAGTCGTCTTCCGGATCCATAATAATTTCTTCCGGAGTCCCCACCTGGATCACCTTCCCATCGCGCATAATGGCGATACGATGGCCAACCTTGACCGCTTCATCAAGGTCATGCGTGATAAAGACGGTCGTCTTTTTCAACTGCCGAGACAACTTAATGAACTCTACCTGAAGCTGCCTTCGGATTAGAGGATCCAGCGCGCTGAACGGCTCATCCATCAACAATATCTCTGGATCTGCGGCGAGGGCTCTGGCTAGACCCACTCTTTGCTGCATACCCCCGGAGAGTTCATGGGCAAATTTGCTACCCCATCCGCCGAGTTCGACGATATTAAGAATATCGTTTGCTTTTTTATACCGTTGATTCTTATTTATGCCTCTGATTTCGAGAGGCAGAGCGATATTGTCGATGACAGATCGATGAGGCATTAGAGCGAAGTTCTGGAACACCATCCCGATCTTTTTGTTGCGAAATGTCTGTAACGCCTCACGCTCAAGCGCCATGACATCCTGCCCGTCGACCAGAATCTTTCCGAGCGTTGGCTCGAGAAGACGGTTTATGTGTCGGACGAGGGTTGACTTGCCACTCCCCGACAGACCCATGACACAGAATATTTCACCGGGATTAACATTAAATGAAACATCGAAAACCCCAATAACGGCGTTATATCTCTCGAGCGCCTCCTGCTTGGAAATTTTCTGCTTCGTTACTGCGTCGAGCACCTCGGCAGAAGTATTTCCAAATATCTTTGAGACGTTTTGAATCTCAATAAAACTACCGGAGCTTTCTAATGACATTTGCACGTAAAAAAACCGGCGCCAATTGACGCCGGTTCAATTATAGGAGTGCCTTTGTTACAGGCCTAGCCAGCCGTCTACAGTCTTTGGATTCTGTGCCATCCAATCTCGTGCGACCTCCGCCGGATCCCGTTTATTCACCGAGACCTCATAAGCAAGCCATGAGACATCATCCGACGTCAGTTGGAAGTTATTAAAGAACTCCACGATAGCGGGAGACTTTGACTCGAGAGAAGTGCCCCAACCGATCTGGATTTGCTTTAATGCATCTTTTGAGGCTACGTAGGATTTTGTGTACCAGTCAGGATCCGCTTTTGGCTGAATCATTTTATATTTTTCAGGATCGTATGCCGGCTCACTTAGCATCACGATATCAGCCATACCCCAGATCGCATGAGGTTTGTAGCAGTAAAACGCGTACCCTTCGCCCTTTTTTATTGAATCCAGCACCCGAGCATTTTTAACCGCCTCAGCAGCACGAATAGGCTCGATACCAGAATCATATAACTTGTAGTCTCTGAGTTTGACCTGATTGACGTTCGCCGACGCCCAGCCGTCTGCACCGATCCAAAATTCGCCTTTATCATTCCCATCGCTGTCCATAGCCGCGACAACTTCAGGCCGGCCAAGGTCAAAGATAGAAGTAATGTTCATCTTTTTCGCAAAATCCTGTGACACACAGTAGCCCTGGTTTCCCTCATAACTCTTTTTGCTTAGCTTGAGAGTACCTTTTGGGACAAGGTCATTGGTGTAGGCTTCCTGGTTGGGCAACCAGATATCCGGGTGGACTTCAATCTCACCTTTGCTTCGATCGATTGCTGCATAGATAGATGTGTTATTGCCCGGGATAATGTCGGCTTCCCCACCCATCTTATCGGTCACTACCGCTGCCAACAGATTTGCAATAGCGGTCGCGCCTGTCCAGCCTGGATCTCCAATATTGACCTGCTCCGCATAGCTTGCCGTTGAGGCGGAGAAAACCAGAGCTGCACCTATGGCGGTTTTCTTCAAATACTTCATATCTCACTCCTTAACTTAGGTTGTCTTGAACCGTAGAGGCTCTGTTACTCACGATTAGTAGTGGAAAGTAACTGAAATGAGTATTAAATACCTTTTAGGGGATTTCAAATGCAAATTCGTCCCCTTTATATGCGCGTTTTGCATTTTTACTGATTTGAAACAGAGGCATCCAAAAGTGGCGCTAATTTCATTGTCTGCTGTCCTGACACAAATACACTCCTCAATGCCTCGATCCAGAGATTGTCTAGACAAATACTCGGAGGAGTATGGCTCTCTATATTCGGGACCTGTTCATGAGTCGCCTCTAACCGGAGGGAGGATTTCACCAGAATAGGGCCGCTTTTACTATTATTAGCACCATAAGGCTTGCTATAAGTTGAGCCCCTGATAACTGCTATAGCGAATTTTTTAAGGAATCAAAACATGGCGAATAACGTTTTTCGATTGATGCCGGACGGAGACCCTGTAACAGGCATGGGGCCGTCCGATATGATCGACACCTCTGCATTTACAACCTCCGACCACAATGAGACCAACCACACTTTTTTTCAGACGGATGACAATTCCATCCTGAGCGGTGTGTGGGAGTGTGCGCCCTGCCGTGAAGATATCGAGGCTTATCCTGTACATGAAATGATGACCGTGATCTCAGGCTCCGTGACCATGACCAATGCAGATGGTTCGTCGGACACCTTTACTGCTGGAGACACGTTCTTTATCGCCAAAGGGACCCAATGTGTTTGGGAAGTGACCGAGACTCTTCGAAAGTTCTACATGATCGCTGAATAACGTAGATGACCTTCCCTCAGTTTCTTGTTGTCGTCAGCGGCCTACTGATGTTCTGGGGGGGTTATGGCTATCTGCGTGATACCCTTGCAGGCAGGACGAAGCCCAACCGGGTATCCTGGTCACTCTGGGCTTTGGCCCCTCTGATCAGTCTTGGTGCAGCGTTTGATGCGGATGCCGATGTTTGGGCTTCGATCAGGGTATTGATCGGTGGAGTGGTTCCCGGCGTCATCTTTCTTGCTTCTTTTATAAACAAGAAGAGTTACTGGCGTCTGGGACGCTTCGACTGGTTCTGTGGCGGACTTTCCCTGGCAGCACTGGTTTTCTGGCAGCTGGCCGACTCTCCCCTGCTCGCAGTTCTGCTCGCGACGACCGCCAATACACTGGCAACTGTCCCGACGTTTTGGAAAGCGTGGAACTATCCCGAAACTGAATCCCGCCTGATTTTTATAACGAGCTTTTTAAGCGCCATCCTGATCATTCCAGCCATCCCGGTCTGGACAATCGCCAATTCTGCTTTTCAGATCGGGCTGATGGCGACTACCGGGGCGCTACTGGTCGCGATTTACCGAAAGGACCTTGGTATACGGCAAACGATTTAATCTCAACCTGACCGCAATCTTGCTCTCGATTACTGCCCATTGGGAAAAAGCACTCGCTTACGTACGCTCCGGGATATCGACTCGCTTGCCCCTTGGAATCTCGGCGTCAGGATCGTAAAAAGGAAGAGAGGCGAGCGTGCCTTCATGCAGTTCGCCATCAACACATCCTACCCGCACAGCGGCCCCTTCCTTTGAGTCAGGATCATCCATCAGGGCATATCCGATCCCATGCTTTAGAAAGGGTGAAAACGCACCCGCAGTAATGACACCACAGGGTTGACCTGACAACTCCACCTCAGCACCAATGTGAGGTTCTGCTGAAGGACAGATAATGCCGAACAGGCGGGTCTCGCGAGAAGCATTGACTAGCGCCTCCTTGCCCATGAAATCGGCTTTCTCAAGATCCACAAAACGCCCGAGGCCGACGTCAAACGGTGTCGTGAATCGGTCAAAATCTGATCCTGCGTTCAGAATTCCCGCCTCGATTCGACGAATGTGCATCGAATCAAGTCCATGCAGGCTGATTCCGTAGGGCGCGCCTTTGATCTGAAGATGGTGCCATAACGCTTGAGCATCATGATGGGGCTCCGTATAGAACTCCCACCCCAGCTCGTTGGTATAACCGGTTCGTGAAATGACCACCTCTTGATTGCCAAAAGTGGCCCGGGCGATCCCAAAATATCCGAAGGGCTTGGGCATACCGTCATCCGAAGCGGCCTCAAGCACTTTCATTGAAAGCGGGCCCTGCACCTGAGAGACATAGATGTCAGGATCAGAAATCGTGACATCCATTCCACGAGCATGCGATCGCGCCCAGCTATAAAAGTCCCCATCCGCCTGGGCATACCAGAAGAGATCGTTCGCCAGGCGAAGCACCACCCCATCTGTAATCATCCCGCCGTCTTCGTAGCAAGAAATGCCGTAGCCGCATCGACCCGGTTTCAGCTTTGTGAAGTCTTTGGTGAAAAGCAGATCAAGAAGACGCTCCGCATCCGGACCCTCGAACTGTAGGGGATATTCGCCCGTGTTCAGCACCGCTGCCTTCTGGCGCAGCAGCCAGTAACCCTCCTCGGTATCAATCTTGTCAAACTCACAAGCCATCAAGCGCCGGTTGTAAACCGTATAACGCGGTCCAAAAGGCCTTTCGATTTCGTGATAAGGATGCCGGTCTAGACCAAAATCCCAACCGGCGCCCGGTATCGTGCTTACGAGGTCCCGGCTCCTGCCGTCACTGGATGCCATCACGCTGTCCTGAAGTAATGTTTAAGTTCCGGAGGAAGTGTAATCCGGCGCGCTCTGACTGCACAACAAAGGGCCTGGCAAACTGTTTCACATAATCCTCTGATTCAGGACCGTACGTGTCCTATGTTTGCCGGCTATTTCAGATAAACTGCTTTGATCCGCTGATGGTTTAGACCCTTCACCCAATTCTGCAGCTGAGAATGTTCGGATCCATGCTGTGACTTTGTCGGTAATGTTTCTTGTCCTGGTGGCGGCGCTGCTGCATGCCTCCTGGAACGCCTTTGTAAAAGCGGGCAACGACAAACTGCTGAGTATCGGCCTCATGCATGCCTGCTCCGGGCTGCTGGGTCTTTGCCTTCTGCCCTTTTTTCCCTTGCCTGATCCGGCCTCTTGGCCCTATATCGCACTTTCGGTGGCGTTACATTGGGGTTATTACCTCTTTCTCATTAACGGCTATAAACATGGGGATCTTGGAGTGGTTTATCCGTTGGCCCGGGGCAGCGCGCCTCTGCTGATCGCCGTATCCGGGACACTGGTCGCCGGTGAGCACTTTCCCCCACTCGCGATGGCAGGCCTTGCCGTGGCCAGCGTTGGCATCGTCAGTCTCAGTTTTGAAGACGGCCTGCCGCGCCAAGGCGCGCTCAAACCGATCTTCTTTGCTTTTGGAACCGCACTTTGGATCACGGCCTTCACCCTGTCCGATGGCTTAGGCGTCCGCCAGGCAGGCACGGAACTCAGTTACATTCTTTGGCTGTTCGTGCTGGAGGCGGCAACCTTCTGTCCGCTCGTCATCGTTATGCGAAGAACCACATGGAGACCCTACTACCTGGCACATTGGCGTGGCCTCTGGTTCAGTGGCCTGGTTTCTGCAATGGCCTATGGACTGGTGATCTATGTCATGAGTACGCATCCCCTGGCCTGGGTGTCAGCACTACGCGAGACTAGCGTGGTCATCGCCGTCCTCATTGGGGCATTTTTCCTGAAAGAGCGCCACCTGCTCTATCGGGTGACGGCGGCCCTGATCGTCGTTGGCGGAATCGTCCTGATGAGTGCATCGATGTAAGGGAGGCTCAGGATCGAGATCCGGCGCCCTGGCCCGAAACGGCTTCGCCTCTGCGGTTGATTTTTCACGGAACTCAGGCGTAACCTCTCTGTCGTAGAAGAACCACCATTCCCGTTTTCTTACAGTGGCGTTCTAAGTTCACAAGTTTCGCGCAGTAGATCAGGAGTCATTCATGGCCAGTGTTCCCGAGAAAGCAAATGTCGTCATTATCGGTATCGGCGGCATCGTTGGCTCGTCCGTCGCCCACCACCTGATTGCCAAGGGCTGGACGGACATTGTCGGGATAGACAAATCCTCGGTACCCACCGACATCGGGTCCACCTCTCATGCGTCGGATTTCTGTTACATGACGGCCCATGACAACATGACCTGCTACACCACACGCTATAGCGTGGAGTTCTATGACGCGATGGGTCACTACAGCCGCGTCGGCGGCCTTGAAGTCGCCCGGCATGATGACGATGAACGAATGGCCGAACTCAAGCGCAAAGTCAGTTCAGGAAGGGCCTTTGGCACCAACGTGAAAATGATCAGCGCTGAAGAAACCAAAGAGAAGATGCCGCTTATCGAACAGGACATGGTTCAGGGCGCCATGTGGGATCCGGATGCCGGTCTGGTCATTCCCCGCTCACAGACGGTTGCCGGCAAACTGGTCGATCAGGCAGAGGCGAGCGGCGAATTGAAGGTCTTTCAGAACACCGAGGCCACTGGCCTCAAGATCGCTGAAGGCCGCATCCAGGCAGTAGAAACCAGTCGCGGTACGATTGCTGCCGACGCCGTTGTCGTCTGCGCAGGTCTGTGGGGTCGACTGGTTGCACAGATGGCGGGAGAAGACCTTCCGATCATGCCTGTTGACCATCCACTTTCTTTTTTTGGTCCCTACGAAGAGTTCGCCGGCACCGGCAAGGAGATCGGATACCCGCTTTTACGTGATCAGGGCAATTCCGCGTACCTGCGTGACACCGGCGACCCCACCACAGCTGAAGGCGGGCAGATCGAATGGGGTTATTACGAAGAAAAAGATCCGAGACTGGTTCACCCCAAAGATCTCCTCGAAAAAGGCGAATCCCATTGGTCGCCCTCGCAACGTGACCTCGAGCTTGAGCAGATCATCGAACCTTTGGAGCGGGCGATGGAACTGACGCCCATCCTTGGCGAACTTGGCTGGAACGAAAGACATTCCTTTAACGGCCTGCTGCAGGTTACTGCCGATGGCGGCCCTTCGATCGGCGAGTCACCGAAAACTCGGGGGCTCTGGTACGCCGAAGCGGTATGGGTCAAGGATGGCCCAGGTGTCGCCAAGGTCCTCGTCGATATGATGACGGACGGGGTTGCCGAGATGGACATCAACAGCATCGACATAGCGCGCTATTACGCGATGCAGAAAACGCCCGAATACATTCGGGGGCGCTGTTACGAAAGCGCTTTCAAAATCTATAACCCTGCAGTTCATAACCGCGAACCCTATACGCAGGGCCGTGG
>DLPX01000034.1:0-18371 GCA_002477475.1 Proteobacteria bacterium UBA7447 | reverse complement strand
GCGGGCTGGGAGCGGGCGCATGGCTATGCAGCCAACGAACACCTGCTTGAAAAATACGCTGACCAGGTTCCGGTACGGGAGAACAAATGGGATAACCGGCATTTCTGGCGGGTCTCAAACGCAGAGCATCTGGCGATGTCAGAGGGTGCCGGCATGATCAACCTGTCACATTTCGCCGTGTATGACGTCAGCGGCAATGATGCCGAAACACTTATGGAATACGCCTGCGTCGCCAAGGTCGGAGGCACCACCGCGATCGGAAAAGGAATCTATACCCACTTCCTGGATCAGGAGGGCGGAGTCCGTGCCGACCTGACCGTGCTGCGCCTTGCGGAAGATCGTTTCCGAATCGTCGATGGTGCTGATGCCGGTAACCGTGACTGCGTGTGGCTGCAGCGGATGGCGCAAGACCATAACTGGAGTGTCTTCATTGAGGACCGCAGCGATCATATGGCCTGTCTTGGTCTGTGGGGGCCGAATGCACTCAAGATCATTCAGGCTGTCGCGGATGCGCCTGAGGAAATGGATCCGTCGAACTTCCCTTTTGCGACAACAAAAGAAATCACCGTACGGGGGATCCCGGTACTCGCTTTTCGGATTTCCTACGTCGGTGAATCCGGCTGGGAACTGCATGTTCCCTTCAGCTATGGGATGTCATTGTGGGACCTGATTTTTGAGCAAGGCGCGACACCGGTCGGCGTGGAAACCTACGCAAATTCAAGACGCCTGGAAAAGAGTTTCCGTCTTCAAAATGCCGATCTTCTTACTGAATACAACCTAATCGAGGCGGGGCTTGCCCGTCCGACCGTTAAGGAAGCTGATTTTCATGGCAAGTCTGCGTATGTGGCGCAGCGGGAACTGGCGTCCCAGCCCGCTTACTTGTGCACCCTTACCATGACAGATAACCAGGACAAAGTCGGGGTGGAGCGCTACCCGGTGGGTATCTGCCCTGTCGTGGATCCGGACTCCGGCGAGGTTCTGGTCGATGCACTGGGGCGACGGTCTTACACCACCAGTATCGCTTTTGGCCCATCAGTTGGCAAAAACATTGCGCTCGCCTATCTTCCCAAAGAGTATGCAGAGGAAGGCCGCGAACTCCTGCTTGAGTACTTCGACGAGCCCTTTCCCGTCAAAGTTGAAGCAGTCGGCTGCAAAGGGCTTTACGATCCTGAGAACCTGCTGCCGAGGCAATAGATCCGGCAGATTCACAGGAAAGCCAAGTCACGTCGTCATTTACCTGGAGAACCCTCAGATGGATGATTCACTTCAAGAGGCGCTCGGCTCGGTGCCGCCTTTTAGTCAGTATGACTTAAAAGATCTCGCCGCAGAGCGGCTCGGAGGCCTCACCAACCGTAACTTCCTGGTGCAGTCTCCCGACGGACGATTCGTACTTCGCCTGGCGGGAGAAGGAACAGAGGATTACATTGACCGAGCGCGTGAGCAGAAAAATGCACAAATCGCCTCCGATGTCGGGGTCAACGCAGAGATTCTCTTTTTCGACTCAAGCACAGGCACGATGGTTACCCGCTATATCGAAAATGCGATCACTCTCGATATCGAACGATTCAGGGATGCAGCGGTGCTGGAGCGGACGGGGCGTGCATTTCGACGCCTTCATGACAGTCCGAAACCTTTCGAAGGAGACTTTAATCTCTTCGAGCAAATTGATCAGTACCTTGAGGTAGTCAGCCAACTCGAAGCGCAGTTGCCAGAAGGTTATTCCTCGGTGCAGGAAAGTGGCGACGCCGTGCGCAATGCGCTTGCAAGACATACCCTTCCTTCAGCACCCTGCCACTGCGATCCGATGGTCGAAAACTGTATCGACGATGGAAATCAGGTTTTCGTCATCGACTTTGAGTATGGGGGCAATAACGATCCCATGTGGGATCTGGGCGACCTCTCGGTCGAGGGAGATTTCTCCCCTGAGCAGGAGGACATTCTGCTCGCTGCCTACTTCGGCCATGACCCGGATCCTTTTGATGTAGGCCGGATGGTTATGTATAAGGCCATGTGCGATCTCCTTTGGACACTGTGGGGAGTTGTTCAGCATGCCAACCAGAATCCGGCCGATGATTTTTGGGCATATGCGGTGGGCCGACTGCAGCGATGCCGAACCCTGATGGCGACCGACGCTTTTTCTGCGCACCTTGCAGCTGTTGAAAATGGCCCTGGCTCATAACAACGCCAGCACAGGCAAAGCCTTTCTGGATTCCGGCCAATACTCGCACGAATCCATCCTCAAGTACGAACAGGTTTACGGCAGAACTTTTGTCAGCCCGGGCGGCAGGGGCTGCGCCATCGAACTCATCGAGAAACTTGACCTTAAACCAGGCAGTCGCGTTCTTGATGTGGGATGCGGCATCGGGGGAAGTGCATTCCTCATGAAGCAGAAATTTAATCTTGAGGTCGACGCCATTGACTTGTCGGACAACATGTTGGACCTCGCCGAGATGCGGCTCGCCGAAGCAGGACTTACCGGCCAGGTGTCGTTGGCCAATAAAAATTGCCTGGAGATTGCAACGAAAGACGCTTACGACGGCATCTATAGTCGAGACGTATTCCTTCACATCAAAGAGAAAAAGCAGCTCTTTGCAAGACTTTTTCACGCTCTTAAGCCTTCAGGAAAACTCCTGTTCACCGACTACTGCTGCGCAGAGGGGCCTTTTTCTGAGGATTTCAAGCAGTACATCAGCCAAAGAAACTATCACCTGTGCAGCGTGTCTGAATACCAGGCCTTAATTGAGGAAGCTGGGTTTAAAGGGGTGGAGGCCGCAGATGTCACAAAGCAGTTCATCGATTTCAGCGAGGCCGAACTCAAAACGATCCAGACTCTGGATATCGACCAGAATGTCCGCGAGGAGCTAACGAAGGATTGGCAACGAAAAATCGACCGCGCCCGAAGCGGTGCTCAGCGATGGGGCAGAGTCGTCGGCAGAAAACCCGCTGAAACCATCGACTAGAGGCTACTGATCTCCATCCCGCTTAGGCGAAGTGCGGACGCGACAACCGGAAACTCATCCGGGTGTACTTCGACTTTGATTCCCACAAAGACTGCACCAAAATCATCGAAACGCGCGTACTCAAACCGCCGCGACACCTTCAAAGACTTAAACACCTGTTGCAGTAACGAACAAATCTGCACGCTCTCAGGGCCGCAAAAGTAAAGTCCGGCATCCTGCTCACGATAAATAAGATGCCCACCGGAAAGGTCGATGGCCTGGCGAACATTGATCTTTTGTCTGTACTTTCGCAGCATGGGCCTGACGGGGCTTCTCGCTAAGTTGGATATCGACGGCTTGAGTTTTTCGCCACCCTAACAAGCAGTTGGGGCAAAGTCTATATTTGGTTGCTGTTTTAATTGATTGATGTTTTAAATTGTGTCGCCTTACAATGACCAGCTCGTGACACTAAATTCACGCGATTTGCATAGGCAATAACACATCAACCTCTCGATCGAATCGCCCATGAAGACCTCAGACGCAAAAGGAAATTACACGACCGTTGACTGGCGGCCATCACCGGATGTCATCGCACAACTCGGGTCATCGCCCGAAGCGCAAGCGACTGTCGATCAGGTTGATCTTTATCAACGTGAGGGCGTTATCCTGATTCGTGGGCTGTTTTCCGACTGGGTCGATCGGCTCAGGGCGGGACTGCAGCGCAACATGGATCAGTCCGATGACTATGCGTTTCCCTGCGACAGCGTCGCGCCTGGCGGTGGAGGAAGGTTTTTCGACAGTTACTGCAACTGGCACAGAATCCCTGAATACGCCGCTTTTGTCTCAGAATCACCGGCTGCCTGTCTGGCAGCCCAATTTATGCGGTCTTCCCGGGCCCAGCTTTTTCACGAACATGTATTCTGCAAGGAACCCGGCACCCAAACGGCAACGCCATGGCACCATGATCTCCCCTACTACTGTGTCGATGGACGTCAGAACGTGAGCGTGTATGTTTCTCTTGACGCAACACCTGCGGAGACGGCCGTTCGCTTCTTGGCGGGATCCCACAGGAGCAGCCAGCTGTACTTCCCCCGCCATTTTGTTGACGGCTCTGATTATGTCCAGGATGACAAAACCATGGCTTCAGTCACACAGCTTGAAGCATCCTTCCGCGAAGAAGACATCCGCCGCTTTGCCCTAGAGCCAGGAGACGCCCTGCTTTTTGATTTCCGCACTTTGCACGGCACGACCGATGCGCCGATCAAGGCACGTCGACGGGCGTTTTCGACACGGTGGCTCGGTGACGACATGGTCTACTGCGAACGCGCCGGTGAGACTTCTCCTCCCTTGGAGGATCTTGGTGTCACGCCTGGAGCGCCCATGCCGGAGTCGATGTTTCCGACACTGTGGCAAGGGACTGCTGCAAGCTGAGAAACCAGCTCAGTTTGGACGATGCTGATGCGGATCACCCCGATTACAGGAACAATAGGGGCGGAACTCTCTGGCCTTGATCTCAAACAGCCGATCTCCGAGGACCTTGAGCAGGCGCTTCGGGCCGCCCTTGATACGCACCTGGTGTTGGTCATTAAGGATCAGTTTCTTGATGCAGCTCAGCACCGTCTGTTATCTGAAGTCTTCGGCAAACCGATGGTCAATCCCTACGCTCCGGGTAAAGCCCCCCATCCGGAGATGACCCACGTGATCAAAGAAGCGGATGACGCGGCCGGCGTTTTTGGTGGCGGATGGCATACCGACCTCAGTTTTTTTGACCAGCCGCCCAATGGCTCAGTGTTGTGCGCGCTTGAGGTGCCTCCCTTTGGTGGGGATACGCTGTTTTCGAACCAACAGGCTGCCTGGGATGGGCTCGCGGCGCCGCTTCGAGAGATTCTCAATGAGCGAAAGCTGATCCATGTGGGAAAGCCCTACGGCATCAAATGGGCACCGCCCATTGAGGAACAATCCATGAAGGGCAGTTCCCTTCGAAACGATCCCGATGCCGACCGGGAACGGTTTCACCCAGCCGTTCTGACGCATCCCGTCACCAACCGCCGCGCGCTCTACCTCAACCCCACGTATACCCTGCGACTGGAGGGAATGAGCGAGGAAGAAAGCCGTCCCATCCTTGATGCACTGTTTCAGCATACGACCCAGCCTGAATACTGTTGCCGACTGCGCTGGTCCGAGGGAATGGTGGCAATCTGGGACAACTTTTCCACCCAGCACTATGCGGTGAATGATTATTACGGATACCGTCGTGAGATGCGGCGTACCGCATTCTCCGGCTACTCAATATCAGACTATTCGCCACACTGAGACACCCCGTGCAGATCGAGCCCTTACACAAAGACTTTGGCGCATGCATCCGAGGCGTCACGTTGAGCGGTATGACGGATCCCGAAACACTGATATTGGTGCGCCAGGCCATCGATGAGTATTCGCTGCTGTGTTTTCCAGATCAGGATATGAGCGATGAGAAGCAACTTGCCTTCACAAAATTGCTTGGCACACCGGAAGCCGAACATGTGCTTTACGGAAGCACCGGCGAGGTAAGTTACTTCGGCACCGTAGGCAACGTGAAGGATGACGGCAGCCTGCAGGATCAAACGAACGCACGCTATCAAAGCGGCAACCAGTTATGGCACTCGGACTCGTCTTTCCGTGAGACTCCGTCGTTTGTCTCGATTCTGCACGCCCATGAGGTGCCTGCGGTGGGCGGGGAGACGGAATTTGTCAGCATGCGATCGGGTTATCAGCGTTTATCTCAGGATGAGCAACAGCGTCTGGCGTCAATGCACGTTATCCACGACTATGTTTTCTCGCGCAGCGCGGTCGCCCCCGTTAACCCCAATCATGCGGCATCCCTGCCGCCGGTCATGCACCCGATGGTGCGCACCAATCCGGGAAACGGTCATAACAACTACTACATCGGATCTCACGCGCGTTCCATTGTTGGAATGTCTGGCGTTGAAAGCCGCGAGCTGCTCGACCAATTACTCCAACACACGACTGAGTCGGCGCACATCATCCGCCACGCTTGGGCAGCAGGACAGACCGTGATCTGGGACAACCGATGCTTGCTGCATCGTGGAGCCGGTTATGATGCTGCCCGCTGGCGTCGACGGATGCGCCAGACTCGGGTCGTGGGAAATGAGAAAGGCGTCATTCACACAATCCCTGTCTGACAGTTTTGGTCTTCGGATCACTGCAAGCGGTCAGACGGCGTGACGGGATGACCCGCGAGACCTGAATTCTGCAAATGATCTTCCAAGCACAGCACAGATCACCAAAGCGCCTCCGACCAGAGTCCAGCGGGAGGGGCTCTCGTTAACGAAGAGCCACACCCACACCGGCCCCAACGCGAACTCCAGCAGCATGAAGATCGTCAGCTCCGCAGCCACAATGTGCCTTGACGCCACAATGAAGCAGGCGCTGGTAAATCCGGACATAACACCGCCCCATAGCAGACAAAGCCATAGATCCTGACGGGAGATCTCGAGTTCGCCCTGGCGCATCAGCGCCACCACCGCCATGATGATAAGCGTGGAAATCAGTATCGCCGGCAACATATCGACCTGACGGTTGCGCCTGACCAGCACGGCATAAATCGAAAAGCTGAGAGTCGTCAGCAAGGCCATGACGTTCCCATAGGCAGCGCCGATGGTAAAGCCCTCGCCGATCATGATGACGATACCTGCAAAGGCGACGACCATCGTGATAAGCGTTGCTGAACTGGGACGTTCCTTCAGAAAGATCCAGGCGAGGCCTGCTGTCACGAAGGGAATAGCGGCCAGGACAAATAACGTATTGGCCACGGTAGTATGGGTGAGTGACTGCAAAAACGTGATCGCGGCAGCCGCCAGCATTATCCCCGCGATGATCCCCGACCATCCTACGCTGATCACCCGAACAATGGTGGCGCCCCGGTAACGCACCACCAGCAGTACCATGACCGCACACATCAGAAACATGCCGCGGTAAAAATTCATCACGAGAGGGCCGACTTCCAGAATCCGGACAATTAAGCCTGAAAAACTGATCACGACAGAACTTGCGATCATCAGGAGAATCGCCAGTTTTCGCATATCGGAATTCATGGACTGTTTCGCTCTGGTTTATCCAGTGCGCGGCTTCCCTCCACCTTTGAGCTGCGCAATACAATACAGATCGTCGCCCAAACACCATTGCTCCACGACCAGAGAATCCTGGATACGATAGATGGAAATCTCTTCAAATTGCACTTTTTTTCCTGTGGCCGCAATCCCCAGATACTCTTTATGCTGGGTTCCCGTTGAACAATAGCGGGTCACCACCTTGTCGGGTGTGACGACCATATCCAACACGTCCTCGTGCCAGTCGGGAAAGATACTTCGGGTGTGAAGAATCGCTTCTTTGATCTGAGCGTGCCCGCTGGAGGCAGGACCCCAACCTTTCGCCCAGTGCACTGCACAGTTTTCTCCGTAAATCTCCGGGATCTGCTCAACGCTGCCGCTGTTCCAGATATCGTGAAGCGCCAGAATCAACTGTCGACTGGCTTGCGTACTCATGATCGCCCTTTTTTGGGCCTGATCTGCTTTCGTATCATGGTCGGCTCATGCACAATGCTGATTCATGGCAGAGAGTTTTAGCATGACCAGTCCGTTGTTGTCTCTAGATCAGAACGAATGGGAAGCCCTGTGTGACGGCTGCGGCCGTTGCTGTCTTGTTAAGCTGGAGGATGAGGACACCGGCAAGGTGCATTACACCAATGTGGCCTGCCGTTTCCTCGATACCGAGACCTGTCGCTGCACGGACTACGCCAATCGATGCACCATCCAGCCCGACTGCGTGAAGTTATCCCCGGATAACCTGTCGCTTCTGGACATCATGCCTTCTACGTGCGCCTATCGCCTGATGCATGAGGGCCGCAGGTCTTTGATGGATCCCGATTCGCTGAAGGTGAGTGGTCATACTGTTTCAGAAACACAGATCCCGGAAGACGCCTTGCAGGATTACGTGATTGACTGGATAACGACGACGGACTAGCTCTGGCGGCCACGTCGTCGCGCCGCCGGAGACTGCCGTTACGAATTCAGAGCCTGCGACACGGCCTCAATGTGGTCAGGACCCAGACCGCAACAGCCGCCGATCAACCGAACTCCGTCATTCGCCCATAAAACGGCATTCTCAGCCAACGTTGCTGGATCAATGACGTCAACAAAATTCCAGTTTGGCATCATGAATTCGCCCGATTCGGGATAGACCCCTACAGGCCCCTTCCAATGACTGCGCACCACTTCAAGTGCCGCACCGACGTCGGAAACCGGGGTATGCATGACGTTAACAATTGCTGCGGGATATCGGGAAACCACTTTCACGACCTCTTCGAAATCACGCTCCGGATATCCGAACGATGACAGCCTGTCTTGATCTCGATGTCGACGTGCACTGACGCCCAGCCATACCGGAAGCCCAATACGAAAAACCGCCTCGACAACAGCATCCGACAGTTCTGCTCTCTCACACATTTCTACAGCAAGCATCTCGACCCCGGCCTCGGCCAGAATCTCGGCCTGCTCCGCTGCTGCCTGCCCCACCACCTCAGGCGAGTTCCAGGCGGGATGCTCATCGTATGACCACTCACAGATAGAGCCGACCAGCGCAACCGATGAGGTGGCGGCAGTATCGCGGGCTTGGCGCGCGAGCTCCACTGCCTTGAGGTTGACGTTTCTTACTTCGGCACCAAGATCTCCCGGCTCCAGCATATGTCTGGCTGAAGAAAACGTATTGGTGATAATAGCTTCCGCGCCAGCCCGGATATAGCGTTCGTGCACGTCGCGAACCTTATCGGGATGCGACAACATGGCGCGGGCACTCCAGACCTTGCCATCCATCGGGACACCGGATTTCTCAAGTTCGGTTCCCATACCGCCATCAATCAGGATGGGCGCGCCTTCGCCAGACAATCTTCGTTGTACCCAGGAGGGATCTGTCATCGGACTTTCTCAATTACTTCTTGATTCATCTAAAGCTCTTGGGCCAGTTCAACCGATTATGCCCAATTTCCCGCAGCCGCTTCTATTGTTTCTCGGTAGGGCCAAATTTCAGAAAGTCCGGCGCCAATTGATCGACCATCAAGAAAAGAACGTTCATCGACTTCATTGCTCTAAGAGTCTACTCAGAATCAGGACCCTGCCGGAAATATCCCAGGCATACCAATGAACCCGGGAATTCTTTTGACTCGGTCTGTCCATCGGCGGACAGCAGCAAACTCTTGCCTTGAGATTCCGCCCTCTTCAGACAGTGCTACATAAGGGAAGCAGGCAATTTCCGCCAGCGAAGGATGCCTGCCACGACAAATCCACTCCAACTGCTGCTGCTCCTGAAACCATAGATGTTCATCTAGAATCCGCAAAAGTTCATGGCCACCGGTCTGACACTTTTCTAGATCAAAATCAAAAAAGAATGTTGTCGCGAGTCGGGCGGATGAGATTGTGGCTGTTAGGCTGTCTGCAAATGATAGCCACTGCGCGATCTCCCCGGTCTGACTCGCATCATGGCTCGGATACCAGTTACCGCTGGAGTCATATTTCGTTGCGATATAGACAAGAATGGCTTGCGCGTCCCGCAGCCTAAAGTCATCGTCATCAATTACCGGCAACTGTCCTAGGGGATTGATTTCTTTGAACCACGCCGACTTGTGTTCTTTGCTGGGATAGAACTCTACGGCAACTGATTCATACTCAATACCCAAGATATTGAGGAACCACCTGATCTTGAAACAGTTTCCGGATAACTCGTAGTCGTATAACTTAAGCAAGAGGCGACCCTAGATATCGAGTATCAGTTCATCCGAACTGGATCTTGAAACACAAGTGGCAATCCAGTTTCCTTGTTGTTTCTCAATTTCCGTGAGGCAAACATCCTGATGGACCGGGTTGCCCAACAGTACCTTAACAACACACGTGCCGCAGGCGCCCTGTTCGCAGGATGACGGCACGTCGATGTCATTTTCCTGAAGCACCTGGAGAATAGTTTTTCCCTGAGGGATCGCCAAAACCTTATTCGACCGACTCAATACCACCCGGAACGCTATACCAAGGTCGATAGTATTTGGATTCTCAAAATACTCAGTGTGGACCATTTTCTCAGAGATCCCTTGCTCCTTGGATACGCACTGCACCATGTCCAGCATGGGTGGCGGCCCACAGACATAGATCTGGGTGGTCGGGTCACACTTCTCAAGAATCTCCGAAACCTGATCCTGGGTGTGTCCTACTGACAAACCAACATGAAGGTTTGCATTCTGCTCGAAAGCGCTCACCTCTGAAGCAAACGCGGTATGGCCTTCGGAGCGCACAAAGTAATGCAGCACAAAATCCAGGTTTACGTGACTCAAGGTCTTCGCCATCGACAGTATTGGCGTAATGCCTATCCCCCCGGCAATCAGAACGGTATTCACCGCATCACGCCGCAAGGGAAACCGGTTTTTTGGAAACGATATTTCTACCTCGTCACCCTGTTGTAGCTCATCGTGTATATGACGTGACACTCCGCCGCCCGCTTCCTCACGCTTAACACCGATGAGGTATCGCCCCGTCTCGGCTGGCCCATTCACAAGGGAATACTGCGCGGCATGTTTACCTGGTAAACAAATATCGATATGTGCACCTGGCTGAGCCCCGGGCAGCATTCCTTTTATCGGGCTCAATTCCAACGCGACAACTCCATAAGCCTCCTGGCGCTTTTTAGAGACGCGCACCTTGAGCATCTGCGTGGACGGTGCGCGGAGATAGTTGCTGGGTTTAACTGGTTTCGTTATTTTGCCGGGACAATCCGATATCTTTTCGGTATCGCGAAAGACGGTTAACCCATCCGATTCGATGTGATCCCGCATCTCGTTAAGAGCGCTGCTAAAGAAGCGCAACAACGGTAAAGGCTCGGCGAGTGCTTGATCACCGCTCAATACTCCCCGAATGACTGATCGATCTTCATCCACGGGCTGAATAAAGAAAGTCAAAGACGCATCTGGCAAATCCGCAAACTGTCTTACCTCGACGTGCATCGGCCCACTACTCATGACTTCAATCTGAGAATCATTAGCTGGACCGAATTCGTCAAAGCGCTTGGCCCTGTGCTGCAGTTGATTGCAGACAGTCTGCATCGATGCATTGACGGAAACTGCCCGAAGCGGGACCGTAACGTGATTTTCGAGTGCTTCAATGGCGGGCACCGGAGGCTGATCGGCCAAAGTAGTCCAGACCAGGCCGTACTTTTCAATCGAAGGAAACGTACGATTTGTCAGAGTCGGGGCCGGGGAATCTCCCGGATGAGCCGGGATATAGGTACAGGACCCGGTCCGATTTGCGTAGCACCATCCATGGTACTGGCACCGCAACTGTGCGCCATCGTTCGTTCCGATAGTCAATCGAACCCCACGATGCAGGCACCGGTTCTGCCAAATGTTTACAAAACCATCATCGGCCCGCCAGATTGCTAGCTCCTGACCCGGCAAACGCCCATGAAACACGTGGCGCGGAACCAGGTCAGTACCCGAAGCAACGGGAATCCACTCCTTTGAGGCGTCACCGTTCAAATAGAGCATTCCGTCAAGTTGCCTGTGCACCCGGTATCACTCCATAACGGACGCCGCCGCTTGCGAGCCATTTTCTGTAAGCCACGGCGACGCGGTCTGCACGGATCGAAATCTCATCCAGCGGATCTAAGGGGAGTTTCTTCGGGAACTGGTTCTCGAGAATCGGCTTATCCTGTCCAAAAATCATCTGTTGAAAAAGACGAATAGAGGTATCGCTGCTTTCCGGATCAACAATACTCATCATGGTGTGGGCCCGAATTCTCTCTTCGCTCTCAGGCTGCACAAAAATGGTGATCACATCCCGTCGGGATTCGTCAAAGGGACAGGACTTGTAAAGGATTGCACAAAACGGATGCGGAACCCGATACACATACTCTGTAACAACACCCCCAACGGACCCCACTGCTGCCTGTGGCTGAAAAAAAAGACATTCGGTCGCAACAATCTCGTTAGGCTCATCAGATACCGTAACCTGGTAATCGACCACCTCCGTATGCGGCTCTATTCCGAGCAAGCCAGTATGGACAAACGGGAAATGTCCCATATCCAGAAAGTTTTCGATCGCTCTCGGCGCAGATACTTCTACGCCAAACACTCCCGTACACACATTACGTCGATCCGGTTCATGATATTCCGGAATATCGAAAAGCAGCTGAGGATTTGGGCCGATGCAAGCCCACACAAACCCGAATTGCACCTGCGAATGCAGATCCTCTGCCTGACGATCAGGGCCGCGTTGCTGATCTGCCAACCTTACAGACACCTTACCTTCCGACAGCCGCTCGCAAAGAACCGCTTGGTCGAGAAGTTGCGTATAAACCGGAACGCCTCCCTCTTCCAGGTCTTCAAGGGCGAACAACGGGTGCCAACAACTGTAAGTGCTGCAACTCTTCGCTATTTCGAGACTATTCAAGGCAGGTTCGACTCAAGAAAAAGAACGACCGATATTCGGATGCCCCTTTTCAGATCAAGACTTCTTCGTATCTGGATACGATGTATTCCCCTGACGTTACAGGAGCATGTTTAGACGCCTCACCGTTCTCGAGGCAACTGGGAATACAGTCAATATTGGTCTCATAATCTGGCGCCGCAAAAAAGACCATTGAATTCCGCTGGTTTCCAGATCTGTTTATTACCCGATGCACGGTCGATACATATTTTCCGTTGGTCCATCTCTCTAACATATCCCCGACATTGACGAGAAACGTATCCGGGATGGGTAAGGCATCTATCCAGATTCCGTCCCTTCTCAAGGCCTGCAGCCCACCATTGCTGTCCTGCCAAAGAATCGTAAAGCAATCAAAATCCGAATGTGCTCCCGTCCCAATTTGATCCTCGTCCAGAACTTCTTTCTGAGGCGGATACTGCAATAGTCTGCATATGTCTAGCGGCGTCTTGAGGTGCTGTAAAAAGAATTCAGGATCGAGGTCAAGTGATTGGGCAAACGCATCGTAGAGCGTTCGACTCAACATGGTCATCTCCTCAAAGTACGCCATCATGACGGTCCGGAAATCTTCGGGATACTCGGGCCACTGATTGGGGCCATATAGCCCTCCCTTTAACTGACAGAGCGGGTCATCCTTATCGACTTCAACGGATAGATCGAAGGTTTCTTTTAAGTCTCCTTTTGCAACTGAACTGTTCTTTTCCCCAAATAAAGGAATGTAACCGCGGTTGGACGACGAACCGGATACTTCGATTAACATCTTTGTTTCTTCGCTTTGTTTGAAAAATTCACCACTGACGCGCTGTGCATCAGCAATGATGGAATCAGGAACGCCATGGTTCTTAACATAGAAAAAGCCGATCTCCTGACAGGCAGTCGATACCTGTTCTGCTAGAAGCACTTTACCCACCTCATCCTCAGACCACATTGGACCGAGATCAATCACAGGGATTTCCTCGTCCGCCATTTGCACGGACGACAAACCGGGAGTCAAATCAGATACCTCCCGAGTTTCGATACCCGTATTGATTTTGTCTTTAGCGCTCATAGTGTTACTCGGTCAGAAGTAAATCGTTTGCACTCCCTCTCAGTGTCGGTCCTGTCTGGCATACGGTATTCCAAGGTTCGCAGGTTCCTGAGACCGTTTCTCATCGAATTTCGATGCAACCACCAGCACCCCCAATGTTGTCAGGTAAGGCAACATCATCATCAGGTAAATCGGAACATCCATTCCTGTAGCCTGCACGCGGGGGATAAGCGCCTCAATGGCTCCAAAAAGCAGCGCACCCAATATCGCTTGCCTCGGATTCCACCGGGCAAATATCACCAACCCGATCGCTATCCATCCTCGGCCAGCGACCATACCTTCAACCCATATGAAACTGGAGGCCAGCGCAAGATACCCGCCGGCGAGACCGCAAAACGCTCCGCCAACCACCACAGCCAAAAATCGTGCGGCAATTACATTGATTCCATTCGCATCAGCAGTCGATGGACTCTCCCCGACTGCTCTGAACCTCAAACCGCTTACAGAACGATACATCCACCACCATACAAGAACAGCAAACAGGAACGAGAGATAGGTTAACGTGTTCTGCTGAAATATCACCGGACCTACAACCGGGAGGTCTGAGAGAAACCAAAGATCGACCTCGCGGAAACCGGGAAGCGTCTGACCGACGATGTCCCTACCGAGGAGACCCGTCACGCCAGCTCCCAAGGCAACCAGAATTAATCCGCTTACCACTTGGTCACACCTGAGTACCACTGTTAAACCGCCAAATATTGCCGCCATCGTGGCGCCCGATATAACAGCAGCAGCAATCCCCAGCAAAGGAGATGAAAACGCCAGACTGACGAGGGCCCCCGCTAATGCGCCACATGCCATCATGCCTTCCGCTCCCAGGTTCAGAACCCCCGCTCTCTCATTGATGATCAGCCCCAGCGCTGCAAGTAGCAACGGCGCCGCATACGACGGCGTTGCGCTGAGCCAGTAAATAATGAATTCCATCGGTATGAAAATTACTGTTGTGAGGTCTGCCGACTCTGTTCTTCGTTAATTTGACGGTTAAGCAAACCGGACACTTTGATCCTGACCCTATATGCACTGAAAAATTCAACGGAGATAACACTGCCAAGAATAATCGCCTGGACTACCAAGATCAGGGAGAGCGGCAGTTGATAAAACGCTTTCAGGGTCTCTCCCGCGGTAAACAACCCTGCAACCAGGAATGACACGGGTACGACAGCTATCGGATTAAATCGCGCCAAGAATGCAATCAGAATTGCACTAAACGTAAGATCATGAATCACGTACTGGGTAAGACGATACTCCTGTCCCGCAACGACCACAAAACCCGCTAACCCACAAAGGCCGCCACCAATCAAGACCGTCAGAATCACAACAATCGGCACGGGTAGCCCCGACGCCCGCGCTCCTTTGGGACTCAACCCGATTGCCGAAAGAAAGAAACCAAAACGATGGGCCAACATGAGATAACTTACAAGCGACGCGCATCCGAGCGCAATCCAGACTCCGGTGTGGACATGACCAAATCCAATTCTCTGTAGCCGCTCGCTGCTCTCGTCAAACGTCACTGATACCGGCCAACTGGTTGAGGGATCCCTCCAGTCACCGTAAAGAAAATGCTGGGCTACCAGAAACGCTACGTACGTGAGCATCAATGTAGAAATCACTTCATTAACACCCAGCCGCATCTTTAAGAAGACAGGCACTCCTACCCAAACCGCACCAGCAATAATCGCGGCACAGGCCATAATAAGAAGCCGAAACGACGGATCACCAACGTCATATATTGCGATCCCACTTGCTGCGATCGCACCCAACCACGCCTGCCCGTCAATTCCGATATTCCAGAACCGTAGTTTCAGAACAATTGCGGATGCGAGTCCTACCAAAAGCAATGGGGTAGCTGTGGAGATCGTCTGAGCGAGACCTCGGTTACTGATAAAACTATATAGAACAAACTCTCGGACAATGCCCTTGAAGTCCACGCCATTGAGCATCAACAATGTTGTTGCCAAAGCAAGGCCGATAGCTATTCCCGATATTAGACAAACCGCCTTTAGCCAAAAAGGCGAGTACTGCCTGGGCATCAGCTCAAAAGGGTTAGACATGTCCTGCCATCAACTCACCTATTCGAGACCGACTGATCTCCGAGGGATAAAAGGGTCCATGAAACGCTTCGCGGCTCATAACGCCAATTCGCGAGGAAAGGGTTAACACCTCATCGAGATCTTCACTGATCAATAGGCAAGCGGCGCCATTTTTTACAGCACGACGGATAGCATCGTGAACCGCGGAATACGCACGTATATCTAGTCCCCGTGTCGGGGAATGCGCTATCAGAACGGATGCCTCCGTATCCAACTCCCGGGCAAGAAGTAACTTTTGCGCGTTACCTCCTGAAAGTAAGCGGGTCTTTGAATTTACTGTCCCCCCTCTGATGTTGCTCGACTGGAATAATGCTTTCGCATTTTGGCGCATGACCCGGCGAGACAACCACCACCTTCCGCCAAAATCACTCGTTGCGACTTTAGTCAAGGCCAAGTTCTCAAAGTTCTGCAGGTCAGCGATCAATGCGAAACCTGCTCTATCCGCTGGAATTAATCGGAATCCGTGTTGGCGACGTTTGGTTATGCTCGCATTCGACAGATCATCTTGATCCACGGTGATACTACCGCTCTCTATATCGATTAGCCCAATCAAGGCCTGGGTTAGTTCAGTCTGTCCGTTACCACCAACCCCTGCGATACCTAGAACTTCTCCGGGAAACACTTCAAAACTAAGACGTTCCTGACCATGTTTCTTGGCAGGGAATTTTATCGACACCTCCTGTAACTTCAGCCTGGGTCTCTCTGCAGTTCGAGACGACGTTTGATTAAGCGCGGACTCCAACGGATCCCGCCCCTCTCCAACCATCGCTGTCGCGAGATCGCTCCTGTTCAAACCTTCTAGCGGAACACCATCAATGACGGTTTTACCAGAGCGCATCACAGTTACATGATCTGCAAACTCCGTCACTTCATTAAGACGATGTGTAATTAATACGACCGCTTTACCTTGAGAGGCCAAACGTTTCAAAAGGCCGAGGACATTGGCTGCCTCCTGATCGGTAAGCACCGCCGTCGGCTCGTCCAGAATCAATATATCCGCCCCAAGCAGCATCAACTTGGTGATCTCGATACGTTGACGCTCCGCAACAGAAAGAGCGCTTATTCTCGCCTGAACATCTATCGAAAACCCAATGCTCTCGGCAGCTTCTTTCGCCCGTTTTGAAATGTCGCCTATTGAACTAATTCCAATCCGATCTCCGCACGACAGCAGAACGTTCTCTGCAACCGTGAATGACTCGATAAGCTTGAAATGCTGGTGCACCATCCCGATGCCGAGCGTGCCTGCATGTTGCGGATCCGGAATGGTTAACTGTTGACCATCAATACAAATCTGGCCGTCGTCTGCGGTATACAACCCGCAGACGACGTTCATCAGCGTCGACTTCCCCGCGCCATTCTCCCCAAGAAGGGCGTGCAATTCCCCCCAATCAACGCTGAAGTTCGCGTTGACCAGCGCTTTCTGCTGATCGAAACTCTTGCTTACATTCTTTAAGGAGAGCGCAGTCGTATGATTACGCTGTGCCATACAGATCAGTCAGGCATCGTGCCAATCACCCCTTCGACAAAGTAGTCCATTCCCCATAAACCTCCGTCATCCATTACTGAGCCGGAGGGTATTACTACCTCCCCATTCTGCTTATTGACTGGACCAGAATAGGGATTAAAACTTCCATCGGACATACTCTGCCGCGCCTTCGCGATCTTTTTCTGAACATCCTGCGGTACTGCATCGCTCAAGGGAGTGATATCTGCCAACGCAATCTCCATACCCGCCAACGGCAATCCTTTACTTACCCAATTTGCTGAGGACATGCGTTTAATCGCATCGATGTAGTAGTTTTCCCAGTTGAAGACAACAGAAGTCAGATGGCCATTTGGCCCAGCTGCTGACATGTCGTTCTGAAATCCGATTGAATAGGCGCCAGCCGCTTCGGCAGCGACGACTACCGCTGTAGATGACATATTACATGCAATCACATCCGCGCCCTGCTCCAACATCGCTTCAGCTGCCTGTTTTTCTTTTACTGGGTCATACCAACTGTTTGCAAAAGTCGCTATAACTTCTATCTCAGGATTGATTGAGCGGGCTCCCCGGGTGAAAGCGTTGATATCCCAGTTAACAACGGAAACCGGAAAACCAGCAACGATGCCGATCTTGTTTGATTTTGATACAGCACCTGCCGCCATTCCAGCGAGATACCAAGGTTCATAAGTCCGGGCATAGAAGGTCTCAAGGTTATCTGCTGCGGTTACCCCTGCTGCATTCATAAACGCAACATTTGGATTCGCTTCTGCGGCCTCCAATAGGCCGTCACCAAACCCGTAACTGGTGCCAATGATGATGTTAAACCCGCGATCCAGATACAGATCAACAACCTGCCTCACACCTTCTGCTGTCTCAGGAACGTTTTCTACATAGGCAATATCCAGATCTAAAGCTTTCGCTGCATTGGCGCGACCCCTTTCATGCGCCTCGGTCCAACCACCATCATTCTTAGGCGAGAAGTATATGAATGCGACTTTTGGGTCTCCTTCAATCGTTACCCCCGCACTTGCCGCCGCAGACACAAACACTGCCAACACCATCGCTACTATTTTTTTTGCACTTAGCATACTACCCTCCTAAAGGTTCATTTAAATGTACGCGGGACCTTTTAAACGATTTATGGGAAAGCAGAATAATAAACTGTTCCCATCTCTCACAACACCAGTCTCGCGCTCTTTTTCCTTAACGACTATTACTGCTACTTTCCAGTCTCTGCAAAAAAAGCCCCCC
>DLPX01000018.1 GCA_002477475.1 Proteobacteria bacterium UBA7447 | reverse complement strand
CTGACGGCCAACGTGAACAACTGGGGGCCCTACTACATCGCCAGAGCCAAGGCGGTTCTTGATGGCACCTGGAGTACTGCCAACACCTGGGACGGCATGGCTGAAGGCATGGTCGTCATGGCGCCGTTCACCAATATGCCTGCAGATGTGGCAGCGCTGGCAACCAAAACAGCTGAGTCCATCCGGTCCGGCGACCTTCATCCGTTCACCGGCCCTATCCGCAACCAGGCGGGTGATGTCGTTGTGCCCGCAGGAGCCGTGGCGGACGACGGCATGCTGGCCGGCATGAAATTCTACGTAGAAGGCGTTGACGACAAACTGCCCGAATAAGGCCGTTTCCGGCTGATCCAAAACCCGCCCCGGTTGTCGGGGCGGGTTTTTTTTCGACTTGAGCCTGCGCACCATGAGCCGACTCTGGCTAAAGAATCCACTTGCCATCCTGGCCGATAACGCCGGCGGCGGGATGGTGATTAAAGGCAACGAAATCGTCGAACTCATCCCATCGGGTAAGGCGCCCGCTGAACCATGCACCGAGTTTGATGCATCCTCCCATGTCATCCTGCCGGGCCTCATCAACACACATCACCACTTCTACCAGACGCTGACCCGAGCGCTACGACCCGCGCTCGGCAAGGAACTCTTCGACTGGCTAAAAGCGCTTTACCCGGTCTGGTCCGGGCTTGATCCTGAAGGGCTTGCCGTGGCGACGGAACTCGCCCTGACCGAACTGCTGCTCTCAGGCTGCACCACTACCTCGGATCATCACTATCTTTATCCCAAAGGTCTTGAAGAAGCGGTGGATATCCAGGTTAGTGTGGCGTCACAGATGGGTATGCGTGTCACCCTAACCCGCGGCTCAATGGATCTCTCTCAAAAAGACGGGGGTCTGCCGCCTGATTCGGTGGTTCAAGAAACAGATGAGATCCTGGCTGACAGTGAGCGTGTCGTAAACCGCTTTCATCAGTCGGGGCCGGGGGCCATGGTGCAGATTGCGTTAGCTCCGTGCTCACCTTTTTCCGTGACACAGCATCTGATGCGGCAAACGGCGGAACTTGGCGCCAAGCTGGGAGTTCGGCTGCACACACACCTTGGTGAAACGCAGGACGAAAATGATTTTTGCGTTGCCAAGCTTGGGATGCGCCCGCTCGACTACCTCGAGGACTGCGGCTGGCTTGGTAGCCAGACCTGGCTCGCCCACGGCATCCACTTCAACAGTGAAGAGATTGACCGGCTCGGAAAAGCCGGCACCGCTGTTACCCACTGCCCCCACTCGAACATGACGCTCGCTTCGGGTCTTTGCCCGACCTGCGATTTACAACACGCAGGCAGTGCCGTGGGCTTGGGTGTGGATGGATCGGCCTCCAACGACGCCTCAAATGCTATCGAGGAGGTTCGCGCAGCGATGATGCTGCAGCGGCTGCGTGAGGGTGCCAAAGGATTCAGCCATCTTGACGCCATCCATCTTTCGACACAAGGCAGCGCCCAGTGCCTGGGTCGCGACGATATCGGCTCAATTGCGGTCGGCAAACAGGCTGACCTTGCGCTCTTTCGGCTCAATGAACTTCGCCATAGCGGCTATGATGATCCGATGGCGGCGCTGGTGCTGTGCGGCGCTTCCCGAGCCGATCGCGTCATGATCGCTGGCAACTGGAAGGTCACCGATGGGTATTTGCCCAGAATGGACGAGCCGGATCTCATACGACGTCACACCAAGGCAGCCCGGGAACTGAGGGTTAGAAGCGGTCTCGACAAATAGTCGCGTTTAACTCCAAGTTGTCGCCCTGTCAGAGCCCTCTGGGCCTTAACCAGTCTCCCGAAAACGTCCACCTCTTCGCCAGACCAGAAACTACACGCAATGTGGCCCTTCCGGTGCTGTCGTTAGTGACGAGATCAAAAGACATCTCCCCATAATCGCCAGGAAAAGCGAAAATCTCCAAACAATATTTTGCGGTGAAGGCATTAAAGGGAAACAGCATCCCAACAAGACACATCACTCGCAGAAAACTCACTAAACGGGTTGTCAAAGTCGTCATGACATCCTCTTTCATCGTAGAAGAACAGATCAAGAAATCATTTAAAGACCTGTCCAAAACGATAATGGGAAGGCTGCCGGAATGATCTGACAGCGGTCACCCGAGGGGAGAATTGGCGAGAGCGGTCCCAGGCGACCTAAATGCGAGCCCCCGGGCGGAAAGATGGGCCGACAAAGCCGGCCCGCTTGAAGAAATCAGATTAGCAGTTGATCAAGGATAGCTGCGGCCTTAGTCGGCCCGTATTCAGAGCGCATATGGGCTGAGGTGGCGGCGAGACGCTCCTGCATGGCTTGGTTGCTGAGCATGCTCTCAATGGTGGCCCGAAGTTCCTTGGGTTTCCAGTGATTGCGGTGCAGGTGATGCCCATGCCCGGTCTCGGCGATCCGCTTGGCGTTGTCATGGCCATCCCAGACATACGGCATGATGATCGCCGGCTTGCCGAAATACAGGCACTCATTGAAAGAGTTGTTGCCCCCATGATGGATCACGGCATCCGCCTGGGAAATCACCGAAGGCTGGGGATACCACGATGCGATCTGCACGTTATCGGGAACGGTATCGTATTCGCTTTCGTAGTCCCCGACGTTAAAGAGCGCACGGACCGGCATGGTGGAAACGACATCCATCAGCCGCCTCAAAAGGCCAGTATCCCCTGAGCCAAGGCTGCCGAAACTGACATAAAGTAACGGCGCATCGTTATGGGCCTTGAATTGCGGCACTTCATACGCCTCTTCATCACGTACACAGCCTTCAAGATACTGGAACTGTCCGGGATCCAGGGGCGTTGAGCGGTTGAACTTGACGGGCTCGGGATAGAGCAGCAGGTTCATATGAGGCGAGGCTTCAAAAAACTCGCCAACAGGGTAAGCCGCCTCACCACATTCGGCGAGGAACGCATTAAAGCGGTCGTGAATGGGCTGGATGACTTCGTTGAAGTGATTCTGGTAAGCGCTGAAACACTCACTGTCGTTTTCGCCGCAACCCGAAAGATGTGGAGGAATCTGCGGATCAGGGATCTCGTTCTCGGAACACGAGATTACCCGCACCCAGGGTTTGTTGTTTTCGCGGGCATAGCGTTTGATCGCCGGGAACAGGATAACGTTATCCACACACACGATGTCCGGTGAGACTTTTTCCAGAACACCGGGCAATTCTTTTTCTGCCCAGACGGCTGTTTCGACGATGGCTTCCCAGCACTCCTTGACGTAGTTATCAATCTGCTCGTAGGCCGTCAGATCAAAATTGGGGATGTGTCCGTTAATAAAATCCGTCCAATACTTCGCCATCTCTTCAGGCGGCATGGGTTCGGACATGTTCACGGTGTACTCATCAAACCCATAACCGGAATACACGCCCTGCATCCCGGGATCGGTAAGAAACACAGCCTTGTGCCCCAGTTTTTCGCACGCCTGCGCGATCCCGACCGAGTTCAGAGCCGGTCCAAATGCCGCCTCGGGGAAAAATGCGATGACTTTGCCCGTCATGTCTCCTCCTTTGCTTAAGCTTATTGTTCTGTTCAGCTAGGGCTGGATAATGGACACAGAGGGCTATTCCGGGAACAACTGATCCCAGGAAGTACGTCCTTTGAGCGTGCCTTCGCCGGGCTTTAATGCCTCGACCACGATCTCGGACGACTCATCTGTTCCACTGCCGGCAGTATACCGGCTGTCGCCAATAATCGAGACGCCGGTGGGGATACCGTTTTTAGAACTGTATTTCTTGCCGGCATATCCCACACGCTTTTTCTTTCTTTTTCCATCGCCGCCGATAACTTCGGTATCCCCTTCGGGATCGACAATGCCGTTGTCATCAAAATCAAACGCGGGTGCCACCGGACTGCCGCCGGTCAGCGCATCGACGGACATCATCCAGCCTGTGCCGCCCGCAGCGCAGGGTCGGGGATCTGTCGGCACCAATGTATTAAAGAACACAAGGCCATCCCGATACCGGGCATCCGTCACAACGCGCTCGCCCTTGTCGGGAAGATCAAGGTACCAGCCATACCGGTCGCCGGAGCTCGCCTGTCTGTAGTCGACCTTTAGCTCCTGCCAACGGTCCGGATCCGTAATGCGTCCTCCGCTCTGGTTGGTACGCAAAAATACCTGCTCGACGAGATCTGTGCGATCTAGCCGACCCCTGCCCCGATCCCAGACAGCGTAGAAACTCTGGGTATCGGTGGTGGTGTTGTCGCCCGCAACGAGATACTGGCCTGTGCCGAAAAAGATCATCAGATTGGGTTCGTTGCCCCGCAGGGGCAGTGTGGGATGCCGGATGATTTCCGGCTTGGTCATAATGGGCTGGCGCGCGGCGCTGCTGAAAAGTGGAGCACCGTGAGCCACCTTCCAGTCGGCGGTCAGTTTGCTGGAAAGATCAAATGCCCATAGATTGCCCTGGATATCGCCCGCGTAGACACGATCGGCAACCCGGTCTCCGTCTGTGTCGATCACTGCGGGCGTCGATAATCCGTTGCGCCGGCCGACCGATCCTGCCCCTGTGGGAATCCGCAGGTAATCACGCCCCTCCGTCCACTTTCGATCAAGACCCCCATCGAGAAAAATCACGAAAAGCTCGGCCTGGCCAGAAGTCGACGTCCCGGTGGCAGTGTGTTCGTAACCGTTGCCGACGATCGCTGCCCACCTGCCGTTCGGCAGGAGGGCAATAGTGGGCCGCGCCAGAGTGTATCCAAGATGCGGGTCGTCACTGCTTGAAAACTCCCACAGGGCAATATGCGTCGCATTGCTTTCTTTGAACTTCTCAGGGTCCGTCACATCCAGCGCAAAAAGTCCCCGTCCGCCGGAACCTTGAATACCCACCAGAACGCTTCGCCAATTTGGGGCACTCGAAAATCTCGAAGGAATAAAGACATCCGAAACCGCTGGGGTACCGTCTACGTAGTAACGGTGGCTGTAATCCGGATCGGTCAGGTAATGATAGCCCTGGCTTTTGGCAGTTGAGAAAAGATTACCTGGCAGGTATGCAAGAAGCTCCTTACCGGTATCGGCTGCAAAAAGATGAAGCATGCCGTCATTCGCGCCGACCGCGACCACGCCCTGTCGGCCATGGTGGTCCCGGGCAAAGCGGCTGTAGGCCTGAGTGCCTGAAGGAAATGCGCCACCCGTGGGCCACTTAAGGGACGGCTTTCCAATAAATACCGCGGAAGAATGGATAATGTCGCCCAGCAGGCTTTCTCTTTCGCGAAAGCCCCAACCGCCTTTTTCGTTGCTGCGCTCTCCACGCAGGTAGCCAAGACGGGCCTTGCCGATGGCGGTACTGATATGCGAACTCCCTGGGCTTGAGAATTTCTGGATGCGGTGGTTGTAAGCATCTGCCACAAAAAAACTGCTGCCCTCACACACACCGCCATCGAAGACCGCGATGCCGCGGGGATATCTGAACTGGCCATCCCCCGAGCCCACCGAGCCCCACTTTTCGATGAAATTACCCGCTGCATCAAACTGCTGCACACGGTTGAAGTACTCCACCACAAAGACATTGCCGCTGCCGTCGGTCGCGACGCCGTAGGGGTAACGGAACTGCCCGTCGGCTGTTCCGTAACTGCCCCACTGGGCAAGAAAATTCCCCTCGGTATCGAACTTCTGGATACGGTGATTAACGTAGTCGGAGACATATACGTTGCCCCCAAAATCAATTGCGATGCGGTTAGGGGTCCAAAAACGTCCGGCGCTCGAGCCTTTGCCGCCCCATTCCCGAAGGTAGCGACCCGCAGCATCAAAAACCTTTATCCGATGATTCTGAATCTCCACCACATACAGATTGCCGCTCGCATCCACTGCCACATCGAAGGGGTAATACATCTGGTTGGGTTCAAGACCATAACCTCCAAAACTGGCCAACAGATCCCCCGTTGGGCTGAATTTCTTGATCGAATGCGATCCATGCTGGACCACGTAGATATTGTCGTCTTTATCAGTCGCGATACCGACGGGATGATCAAGATGCTGACTGCCGGACCCGAGACCGCCCCATTGGGTCAGAAAGCTGCCGTCGCGGTCGAACTTCTGAACCAGATGATTGTCATAGTCGACAACATAAACATTGCCTTTACTGTCGGTCGCCACATCAAAAGGCAGACCAAACTGGCCGCTGCCTGAGCCTGCGCGCCCCCATTTACGCTCATAAACCAGATTGCCGGAGGCGCTGGCCTGGCCGAGCAGGTCACGCTGCTGCAAAGTCGACAGGTAATCCCAGCGGAACGGAACGCCGCCCGGGCGTGCTTTTGAAGCCGTTGATGCTTTTGATGATCCCGAACAGGTCGAGACCGGGGGCGTATCCTCACTGTTCCAGGTGAGCATGGTCCGGGTTTCGGGATCACTCGCATTATCAAGCTGATGTGCAGCAGACCACCGCGCGGGGCCGGGACGGCCTTTGGCATCAAGCCTGCCGGCAATGACATCCCCCGTCCAGTGCTCAGTATTGAAGGTGGTCAGATAAAGATCCGTTCCGCTCTGCAGCAAACTGGTGCTGAATGTCGCCGCAGAAGCTGAACCACTGGTATGCGCCAGGATGTCTTCACCAATCTTGGCAAACGCGGCTTTGAGCTCCGCCTCGTTGTCTGCCTCGAAATAAAGTCCGCCTCCTTTTTTTGCGGTTTCTTTGAGCAATGTTTGGCTGGTGTGGAACCCGATCGTGTAGGTCACCAGATTGTTTTTGGATTCACTGCCGTCAAACTCGTCGATGTCGGGCCGAAGATCGATGTCATTGAGCGCGGCCGCCACGCTGATGAGCGGGTGATAGCAGGTCGGGCAGTAGTCACGCAGAGGCCTGGACGCATTGCCCCAACCCCAGCCATCGGTCAGCAGAATCAAAAAGTTTTTCTGACACCAATGACAAATCGGCGACGGTGCGGTTGATCGACGCCAACTTTTATTAGGCCCGCTTGGCAGGACTTCGTTTAATGGATACGCCCGCGGCGCGTCGTCGGGATGCAGGATGAGATCTCCGCGAAACTGACCATTGGTGGTGCAGCTCGATGATGAACTGTTGCCTGGGTTGACCGTGCCGCCAAGGCCCACCAGATAACGGCCCATGTGCTGCAGTGTGCCGACCAGCGGTGTGCCGCCCCGGGGAGTAAGATCACGAATCGCCTTGTAGATAAGCGCCCGGTTGGTATCCAGATCAACAACCGGCTGATCAAGCTCACCGCCGAAGTTGTAGCGGCTGAAAGAACCCACACCCACGTGGACATTGCTCAGCGAATCGAGCAACGAAATTGCCGCATCCTGCGCCTGCTGCATAGGGCGCTTGGGCTGACCCGATCGGCGCCAACCCATTGAGCCCGAGTCATCCACCACAATGAGGATGTTGGGCGCACTCGCTGCGGAGGTAAGGATCGGCGCCTGCGCCAGCGGGCCGGGATCCGCCAGCGCTGTCGTCAGGGAAGCAATGAATAGACAGAGGGCGCCGACCCAGTCTCGGTGAAAATGCTTGAGATTGAACATGGCTTACTCAGGAAGCAAAGGCGGCATTGCGGACGGAGGCGGAGATTCAACCGGTCCCGTAATTTCGAGAAGTCGCTGCCTGTGTTCGTTAATCGCCGCATCAATTTGCTCCAGGGTCAGCGTCATGTCTTCTGATATGGCCTGCCAGAGTTCGCGCTCGTTCATATCGGTTGGCACGGGTGTTGCCCGAAACCTTTTTTGTTCCTGAAGAATCTCGTAGCGAAGGCTTTCCAAGCCCTGGATAACGCGCAGCAGCGCTTGGCCCTCGCTCTCATCCGCCTGAGCCGCAAACGGCATCGCCAGAGCCGTCGCGAGCAAGACTGCGATCACCTGACGTAACGGCAAGGCCATTGTGGCGTACACGCTAGAACCACCCGTGCCGGGGCAACCAGTCGGGCGAGGAGGCATCTTCCGCCTTGGTGCAGCCTTTCATGTCTTCCTTCAGGAACTGGTATGCGCTTCGCATGTCGATACGGTTGCGGCTGACTCCGCTGCGCTCGATCGGCTCGCCCGAACATGCTAATGCCGTTTGCAGTTGCGACACCGAGGCATTCGGGTCGAAGCTCCGCAAAAGCGCAAACGCGCCAGCGACATGGGGCGCCGCCATGGAGGTGCCGCTCATGCGCCGGTACGACTGGGATGGTACGCCCGCTGTGATGGCCTCCCCCGGCGCCAGCAAATCAATTAGTGGAGAATGGTTGGAAAAGGAAGACAGGCCGTCGGCTTTTGTTGAACTGCCCACAGCAACCGCGCTGCTGATACAGGCAGGATGGCTAATGTAGCCATTCATGCCGCTGTTGCCGGAGGCGATCACCACTGCAATGCCCGCATTGGTAAGGCGATTGATGATCGAGGCGATTGCCGGCGAGCCGCTATCGCAGGCCGAACTGTAATAGCCTCCACCGAGACTCATATTGACTGCTGCGATATCAAAACTGTTGCGCAGACTGTAGACATATTCCAGCCCACGAACCTGATCCGACCCATAGGACATGACGCACGGCGCATAACCGCCACACCAGTAGCTACTGGTGAACTTGGAAAAGACCTGCACCCGAATGATGTTTGCATCACGGGCCACTCCCCGAAACGAACCGTCATCGCCCGCCGCTATGGTGGCCACATGGGTGCCGTGATCGCAACCGCCCACCGTGGTGGGGCAGTTGCTCCCGGCCGACACGCCTGTACGCGAAGATGCTTTGCCAACACACAACGACTCGGAAGGGTAATAAGAGTAATTTGAGGAAAAACAGCCGCCCGCCACGATACGGCCTTTGAGCATTCTTTCATGATTTGTGCCTGTATCGAGAACAGCGATGGCTTGTCCCTTGCCCCGCAACGTGGGGGTCATATTCCACACTTTGTCGGCTTGGATCACATCGGTGCTGTCTTTAAGCATCGGCTGGGCGACAGCGTCTTCCTGCACAGTCACTACCGCAGGGTCGAGAAGCACCCGCCGCAACTGACTCCGATCCACCTCAAGCGTCATGAAAGGGATATCCCGAAACTGCCAGAGTACGCCGCTCTTATCTGTTACCTCAAAAACGCGCTGCGCGATACCGCGCTGTACTTTGGCCATGTCTCTCACCTGAGCCTTTACATCACTGGCTGACAGTTCGTGGGGTGCGACCATGTCAAAGTCAATGCCGACCAGTACCCGTATGGTCTTGCCCTCCTCGACGAGTTCCAGCAGCATCCGACCCGGCCCATCTTCATCCGGCCCAGGCGCCATCCTCGTATAAACAATAATCGGAACGCGTTTAGCACCAGGCGCCAGGTCATCGGCAATGCCCGGCTGCACACAGGCGATGAGCAGCGCAAAAACCAAAAAAGACGCCAGGTAACGTCCCGAATCAAGAGCATGTATTTTCATTTCGGTTTCAACTTATGATGAGTTCATCCGACACGGCCAGAGACTGATCTCACTATGGACGATCACTGTTTGGATAAATGTGACAGGAATCACACTGACCTACAAGTCGGGTTTGCCTCTATGCCGGCAGCGCTTTTTCCCAGGGTGGAGGATCACCGAGGTGCTCAACGAGGAAATCCACGAACTGGCGAACCCGGGGCGGTAGATACTGACTGTGCGGATAGAGCGCCGTGATCGGATAGGCGACAGGCGAAAACTCCGCCAACACTTCGACAAGCCTGCCCTCCCTTATATAGGGCGCCACTTCCCAGAGGTCTTTCATGGCGATGCCCTGCCCCGAAAGACACCACTGCGTCAGGATTTCCGAATTATCGGAATCCATTGTCCCGGACAGACTCAAGGTCTCGTGCTGCCCGGTCGGATGCACTAGCGTCCAGCGCCACTGCTGCGAACCTGGAAATCGCAGCAACAAGCAGTTGTGACCGGCAAGATCTTCAGGGGTGTTCGGCGTACCCATCCTCGCAAGGTAATCGGGCGAGGCGCAAAACACCCTCCGACTCACCGCGAGCCTCCTTGCCACCATATTGGAGTCCTTGAGCTCGCCCACCCGTATCAAAAGGTCGATCTGCTCATGGAAGAAATCATCAAATCGGTCGCTCGCAACCAGTTGCAGTTGTACCTGCGGATGCCGTTCGGTAAACGCAGCCGCCATGGGGGCCAGATGCAGCCTTGCAAAACTCACCGGCGCGGATACCTTGAGTGCACCGGCGGGGCCGTCACGACTCACCGCTATTGCACTTTGGGCCTGATCCACCGCCTCTAGAATATTCAGGCTGTGCTGAAGGAAATGATGTCCATCCGGAGTGAGATCCACCTGGCGGGTGGTACGGTTCAATAGCCGCATCCCAAGCTTCTTTTCAAGGCGAATCAGTCGCGAACTGACCACCGCCGGAGTCAGACGCAAATCGCGCCCCGCCGCCGTCAGGCTCCGAAGCTCGGCGACGCGAACAAACAACAGAAGATCATCTGTTTCCATTTATTTTCAAATTTTTCGATATAGTCCTTTATGATTGTAGCGATTTTTATGAAAAGAAAATCTCGGTACGATGTACTGCTTCGGCAACTAACACTCTCAACGGCAACCGCTTCTGGAACCCAATGACCTTCACCATACCCTGGCTTGAATGGGCGAACCTCATGATTCGCTGGCTGCATCTTGCAGCAGGGATCGCCTGGATCGGCACTTCTTTTTACTTCATCTGGCTGGATCTCAGCCTGCGCTCTCGCAACGGGCTTGCCCAAGGCGCCCTTGGCGAATCCTGGAGTGTGCATGGCGGGGGCTTTTACCACGTACAGAAATACACCGTAGCACCCCAGGAGATGCCTGCCGAACTGCACTGGTTCAAATACGAGGCTTACTTCACCTGGCTTTCCGGATTTTCGCTGCTGGTGGTGATCTATTACTTCGGTGCCACCAGTTACCTTATCGACCCTGCACGCGCTGACCTCACGCCGACTGCGGCGATCGCCGCCAGTCTCGGATTCCTGATCGGCAGTTGGCTTATTTATGAGGCACTCTGCAGAAGCCCGATTGGCCGTTCAACATTGGCACTTGCGGTATCCGTGTTTCTCTTGATACTGGTGAGTGCTTTTATGCTTACACAGATTTTCAGTGATCGCGCCGCCTTTCTTCACGTTGGTGCGCTGATCGGAACGATCATGTCAGCCAACGTGTTCGTGGTGATCATTCCAAACCAGAAAAAAGTTGTCGCGGATCTTGTCGCCGGGCGCACACCGGACCCGGCGCTTGGCGCACAGGCCAAACAACGCTCGCTGCATAATAACTACCTTACCCTGCCTGTACTGCTGCTGATGGTGAGCGCCCACTATCCCATGCTCTTCTCCGGAGGCATCCAATGGGGTTGGCTGGTGATTGCGTTTATCGTGGTCGCAGGCGGCGTGATCCGCCACTTCTTTAATACCCACCACGCCGGAGGACGCGGCAAAGCCCTTGCCTGGCAGTGGCCCGTCGCGGTACTGCTCGCGATAGGGCTCATTATTTTCATTGCCTCAAGAGGGCCTGCGCTATCCGATGCCAAGATCAGTGACAGCCGGGCACTTGAAATCATCACCACCCATTGCGCCGGCTGTCATGCCGCAGAGCCAAAAAATCCCGCTTTCACGGCCCCGCCCGGCGGGATCGTGCTTGACAGCCTGAACGCCGTTAGACGTCACAGTGAGCGGGTGATGGCCCAGTCCGTCACAAGCCAGGCCATGCCGCCTGGCAATGCCTCAGGCATGACCGACTCAGAGCGTGCAGAACTCGGCCAGTGGTTGAGGCTGCAACGCTGATCTTGGCTTCTCACAAGAATGCGGGTGACCGCAGGAGTAAGCCTTAAATGACTCTCTACGCTGGTCATAGCGTTGCCCAACTGCCGATGTACGATTGGCCTGAATTCACTCAGGCGACCGACTGCTTGTGGACATCGATACGCGATAACTTCAGCAAGGCAGGGATCGACGCGCCTGCGTCGCTTGACCGTATGTCACCGCCAGCCGAAACCTGGCAGTCGCCCAACCTTTTGATCAGCCAGACCTGTGGCTTGCCGCTCGTCGCTGACCTCTCTGGAAAAGTGAAAGTGCTTGGCAGTTTCGCTTATCAAGGAATCGAGCCCGCCGGCAGTTATCACAGCGTAATCATCACTCAGGAGAACAACAACGAAAGTTCGATCCGTCTTGAGGGCAAGCGCGCCGTTATCAACGGCGATGATTCCTACTCAGGATGCCTTGCACTCAAGTGCTTTGTCGCAGACAACGGTTCGGGTGAGAGCCCATTTGCCTCTGTCCTTGTGAGCGGAGGTCACCGCGACTCGCTTTGCGCCGTCGCGAGCGGCAGCGCTGATATCGCGGCAATCGACTGCGTCAGTTGGCATCTGGCAAAGCAATGCGAACCTGCCATCAAGAGCCTAAAAGTGATCGCCCACACCGAGAGCCGACCGGGGCTGCCACTCATTACCTATCGTAATGCATCAGCGCAAGAAATCTCCGTGATGCGCGATGCCCTTGCCAAAGCCGTGGATGATGTCGATGAAGAAAGCCGGGCGATGCTCGGCATCCGCGGTTTCGTGCCGCGCGATGAAGAAGATTACGCGCCTATTGCCGAGGATTTAGCGCGTCGCGGATGGCTTTCGCTAAGAAGATAATCCTGCCGGCCGTTATCCAAGAGCGAATCTTCATCGGTCAGATGATCGCCCCCATCGCTTTAATAAAGCAACAGGTGATCTAAAACCTGTCAAATCTTCATCGAAATTGGTCCGTCCGATAAAATATCACCAAGGCCGTGCAAAAGGCAGTTCTCCACATTTTTTGACACTGTCGGACTGCAACGCGGTGAGTACCCTACGCTCTATAGTTTCGTAAACTCAGCCTTGCCTTCGGGCAGGGTTTTTCTATCCAGAACCACCCTATAAACCCAAGGCCAGAGCTTACCCGTAAGGTAGAGCTCACGGTTTGAGGCATCCCACGCTATTCCGTTCAACACGTCAATATCCGGGTTGGACGCCCTGGCATCCTCAACCAGGTTCCCGCAGTCAATTACCGAGGTCACCTCACCAGTTTCGGGATCCACCACCATAATAAAGGGGGTCTTCCAGACATTAGCCCAGATTTTCCCGTCAATCCATTCGAGTTCATTGAGGCGATCTATGGCTTTCCCCTGAAACTGCACTTCAATCGTTTTCTGAACAGAAAAGTCTTTCGCCGACCGAAAAGCCAGAAAAGCCGAACCATCCGATGCAATCAGTGAATGGCCGTCGGTCGTCAAACCCCACCCCTCCCGATCGTTACGCAATGGTTCAAGCGGCGAAGGTTTTTTTCCGGATAGATCGTAACGATAGACGCGCCCGGCTTTCCAGGTAAGTTGGTAAAGCACATTGTCTAAAACAGCAAGGCCCTCGCCAAAGTCATCAGAAGACAGCGCCTTCTCGTAAACAGGCTCAAGGATTCCCCTGGTCCGATTGAATCTGTGCTTGATTAACTTTGACTCACCATAGCGCCCTGTCCCTTCCCAGAGAATATCGCCATCAACCTGAAGCCCCTGAACGAAGTGCTCCGGGTTGTGCGGGATTCTTTGCAAAATTTTGACTTCAAAAAAATCAATACCGTCTGTTTTGCCAGGGAACAAACTCGTTCGCGCGCTGGCGTGACCGTACAACCAAGGAGGGCTAAGATTGCCCCGGGAAAGATCGGTGCTGATTGCAACAATAAGGATCACAAGGACAGTGATGCCCAGAGTTATCGCTGACCGTTTTCTCATAGCCCATCTTGTCTAGGATTGCGTAGGAATAGCAGGGCACTCGCCAATGCCGTACGTCGACTCAATTTCATCTGTTTCCCCTCGGCGTAGTTACAAGCAAACGTGCCGGATTTCGCCCATCAAATGATCATTGGACCTTATTGCAATTAAGCCTCATTTTTACAAGAAATTCAGAAACCTGTCTTTTTAGCCATTGCGGCTTGTTAAAGAATCACGGGACGATTTGTCTGGATCCGGGGGAACAAACAAATCCGCTTCACAGCGATTTGCAGAAAAA
>DLPX01000033.1:124038-129598 GCA_002477475.1 Proteobacteria bacterium UBA7447 | reverse complement strand
ATGTGGATGGGAATGAATACTGATCACCCGAAGTTGCAAGATCCCAGGGTGCGAAGAGCGATTCAGTACGCTGTGGACCAGGACTCGATCATCCAGGGAGCCTACTCGGGAACGGCTGAGCCATCTTTCGGTGTTGTCTGTCCGGGTCTCGTAGGCCGACGAACTTCGGCCGGCTACTCGTACGATCCAGCCAAAGCCAAAGCACTGCTTGCAGAAGCTGGGGTGTCTGGTCTGGAGCTCACTTTACGAACGCTGAATAATCAAGAACGCGTCTTATCGGCACAGATTATTCAGGCCAACCTCGCAGCGATCGGCATCAAGACTGAGATTATCCCGCTGGATTCAGGGCCGTTTTGGGAAATGGGCCAGGAAAGCAAAGGTGATACCTGGAAAGACCTCGAACTGTGGATCATGCGCTATGGATCCGGGCCGGACCCCTATGAACCGTTCCAATGGTTCGTTCGGGACCAGGTTGGTGTCTGGAACTGGGAGCGCTGGTCTTCAGATGAGTTTGAGGATCTGTTTGCCAAGCTCGTTGCGGAGACGGTGCCCGATAAACGGGCCGCGATTGCTATCCGGATGCAGGAAATCATGGAGGAGTCAGGAGGTTACGTCTGGTTGACCCACGAGCCTGAGGTATTCATTCACCGTGCGGACATCTCTACGCGATTCGCACCATCGGGTGAGATGCTTCTGCCTTATTTCGGCTGATATCAACAGTCTGGCACCCAGTTGTCGTTCTGATCTTCAGAGGAAGAACGGCGGCTGGGTTAGCCGGTTGATTTATTTCTAGCAATATCACGCCCCAAGCGCGTCCATAACCGGCATGATGGGGCGCAGGGCGGGTCGTATCCGAAACGCCATGTGTGGATAGCCGGGCTCTTGCTTGCTGCCCACACCTGTTCTTGATGCTAATCGATTTGGTGGGCACGTCTCGGCAATCAACAGCCTGTTGGTTCAACAATAAAAGCTCAATGTAAAGATGCTGCTCTACATCATCAGGAGATTGGCCTTATCCGTCGTCATCGTTTTCCTGGCGGTGTTGGCACTTTTTCTGATGCTGCATTCGATCCCGGGAGATCCGGCAAGCATTGCCCTGGGACCGAGGGCGACTCCAGAAGTTCAGGCGGCCTACCGGGCGAAGATGCATCTGGATGAGCCGCTGTACTACCAGTTCGCGATTTTTCTCGGCTCGGTGTTCCAGGGTGATCTTGGCAGCGATGTCTTTTCCAACCGGAGCGTAGCCTTGACGCTTTCGGAGCAACTGCCCCATACAATTTCTCTCGCCCTGGCGGCTATCGGCTGGTCAGCGTTGCTGGGTATTCCGTTGGGGTGCCTGTCGGCTATCCGCCCCAACAGTCTTGCAGACCGTGTGACCGGTATCTTCTCGGTTGGCACGATTGCTGTGCCGTCTTTCCTGGTTTCGATATGGGCGATTTTGATTTTTTCAATCGCTTTGGGCTGGTTTCCGGTTCTGGGTGCCGGAGACGAAGACGATATTTCTGATCGCTTGTATCACCTTGTACTCCCCGCTTTTGCTGTGGGGTTGGGATGGGTGGGGTATCTCGCTCGTATGGTTCGTGCCACGATGCTCGAAGTCATGGGGGAGAATTACATTCGCTCGGTCCGGGCGTTTGGTTTATCACCGAAGACAGTCGTCTTTCGATATGCATTGAAAGTCGCCATTCTGCCGACAATTACACTCATTGGCGTGGGTTTTGGCGGCCTTCTTTCCGGAACGGTGTTCGCGGAAATCATTTTCTCGCGCCCTGGGGTAGGAAAAATCATTTACGACATGGTACTCGCCCGTAATTTCCCCGTGGTGCAAGGAGCGGTGCTGGTGACTATCGCCATGTATGTATTTGTAACGCTAATCGCTGATCTTCTGGTTGCATGGTTTGATCCTCGGGTGCGCGAGTCCCTGTAAAGCCATGCCAGAAACCAAAACGGGAAGACCTTCTGTGAACGTGACGACTCCTCGGCACAGTGTGGGTCGCGAACGCTTGAGGCTTTTTCTCCGAAACCCAATGGGGATGTTCGGATTTATTCTGGTGTCGCTTTTCTTCATTGCCGCCATTTTTGCTCCAATGTTGGCTACCCATGATCCGCTTGCACTGGACATCCCCAATCGACTCTCAGGGCCGACACTGGAGCACTGGGCGGGGACTGATCAATTGGGCCGCGATACTTTCTCCCGAGTGCTCTATGGCGGCAGGGTCGCGCTTCAGGTGGCAGCCATCGGAGTATCCATTTCCCTGATTCTGGGATTGGGTCTGGGCATGCTTGCGGGGTATGGACCGAGATGGCTGGACAACATCCTGCTGCTGCTGTTCGACTCCATTCGCTCTTTCCCCACAATTGTCTTGGCACTGGCTGCGGTTGCGCTTCTTGGTCCGAGCCTGCACCTCGTGCTGGTGATCGTGATTGTCACGTCTATCCCGAGTTACGCCCGTCTTGCACGAACCAGTACGATGGCGCTGAAGAATACTGATTTTGTGCTTGCGGAGAAGTCATTGGGTGCGGGCACAGTGCGGACTCTCATTCGGCACATCATGCCTAATGTGATTGGGCCGCTGCTGATTCTGGCGGCAATGGATGTTCCGGTGGTGGTGACCATCGAAGCAGGACTCAGCTTTCTTGGTCTGGGTGTACAGCCCCCAATGGCAAGTTGGGGTACGGTACTGAACGAAGGCTACCTGATCATTCGGCTTACCCCATGGCCTATCGTGGCCGGCGGCATACCGTTGGTGCTGACGACACTCGGCTTTACCTTTCTTGGCGAAGCGCTGCGGGATATCTTTGACCCACGGCTGCGGAAAGGACGCTGACCTGTGGAATCCCTGCTTTCCATTCGAGGACTCAACGTAGAGTTCCAGACTCCCAGCGGCCCTTTGCACGTGTTGCGGGATATCAATATTGATGTGCCCAGGGGAAAGATCCTCGGCATCGTGGGTGAAAGTGGCTCAGGCAAGAGCACAGTGATATGGGCCATTAACCGTTTGCTGGCAAGCAACGGCGCCGTCAATGGCGGGACCGCAACGTTTGACGGGCAAGATCTTCTTGCTCTGAATGACCGTCAGATGTTGTCGGTGCGGGGAGAGCAGATCTCGATGGTGTTTCAGGATCCGATGACGTCACAGATCCCGGTTCTGACCTATGACCGGCAGATGTCTGATATCCAGTATCGTCGAAAAGAGCTCAGCATGAAGGACAAGCGTGAAAGAGCGATCAGGATCATGCACAAGGTGGGGATACCGGATCCGGAAGACCGTATTCTTCAGTACCCCCATCATTTCAGCGGGGGGATGAGACAACGCGCAGGCATTGCCATGGCGCTGCTTATGGATCCGTTGCTGTTGATCGCAGATGAGCCGACCACGGCTCTGGATGTCACCCTTGAGGCCCAGATCATTCATCTCATTCAGGAACTGAGAGCTGAATTTGAGGCGACGATTATGGTGGTGTCCCACAATCTTGGTCTCATCGCCGAACTTTGTGACCAAGTGGTGGTGATGTATGCGGGCGAGGTAGTGGAATATGGGAGTGTCAGCAATCTTTTTTATGAGCCTGCCCATCCTTATACACAGGCGTTGCTGAATTGTGATCCTGCCCGCACGCAGACCAAGACGCGTTATCTCCCGGTCATTCCTGGTGACGTGCCCGATCTGCATGTTCTGCCGACGGGATGCATCTTCGCCGCACGCTGCTCACAAGTAATGGAACAGTGCAAGACGACGTCGCCAGCAAAAGTGCAGTTGGATGAGTCACAACACGTCGCATCCTGCCATCTGCTTGATCCGGGTCTGCAGGCATCGGGTAATGCCCCAAAGAATGTTTCACCGCAGGGCGATGCGTTGGGGGAAGCGAGACCCAAGCCTTCTGTCGAGAGCGGGGAATTACTTAAGGTGGAAGACCTCTGCGTGAGATTCCAGATCAACAGTTGGATCCGGTCGAAGATTCAAAAGCGGCCAAGATTCGTGGAGGCCGTGATCGATGCTTCGCTTTCGTTGCGTCAGGGGGAGACCTTGGGCCTGGTGGGAGAAAGCGGTTCAGGCAAGACGACGCTAGGCCGGGCAATTCTGGGCCTGGTCCAGGCGGAGTCAGGGTCTGTCATTTTCGATGGACAGGAGCTGCGAACCCTCTCCCGGACAGGATTTTCTCAGCTCAGACGGAATATGGCCATGATGTTTCAGGATCCGGTGGGATCGTTAAGCCCCCGCCAGACGGTGGGTTCACTCATCACGGAACCATTTCAGATTCATCGAATCAACGCTGACCTCGATGAAGAAGCGGCGCGCCTTTGTGAGATGGTTCGTATGCCGCAAGATTTCCTATCTCGATATCCGCATGAGTTGTCGGGAGGACAGGCGCGCCGGGTGGGCGTCGCGAGAGCGCTGGCGCTCAATCCTCAAATCATCATTGCCGATGAGCCCACCGCAGGGCTTGATGTATCGGTTCAGGGGGAGATACTGAATCTGATGAATGAACTACAGGAAACGCACGGGTTGTCCTATCTCATCATCAGTCACAATCTTCCTGTCATTCGGCATGTCAGCGATCGTTTAGCGATCATGTATCTTGGACGGCTGGTGGAATTCGGCGACTCCGACGAGATCTTTTCCCAGCCGGCACATCCTTATACACAGGCCCTGGTCAATGGAGTCCCTCAACCTGATCCGAACAAGAGGCGGTCACTGGTTTCAATTGAGGGCGAAGTGCCGAGTCTCGCGAATCGGCCGGCGGGTTGCGAGTTTCATACCCGGTGCAAGTACGCAACGGCTGACTGTCGCAATACGCGTCCCCGATTAAGCCAGATTCGTGTTAACGGTCTAGATCGCGAGGTGGCCTGCCACTACCCTCTGGCGGGTGAGAGCGTTGAGCAAGAACGCAGGTGAAAACTGAGGCATTCGGCCAGTTTGACCGTGAGGTCAAAATAACGAACGTACAGACCTCGGGCGCTCGGATGCGCGCCGCCCAAATCGGTACTGGTCCAGACATTGTCTGGGTACCGGGCGGCGACTCACCAGCAGAGGCATGGCGCCAGCAGATGATGCTTTTTGCGGGTGAGTACCGTTCCACCTCTTACGATCCCCGTGGCGTGGGAGAGACGACCTCAGATGCCGCGCCCTGGTCGATAGCAGACTTTGCCAGAGATTGCGCTGAACTGATCGAATCGATCTGCACGCCCCCGGTTATCTTGTCCGGCCTTTCTTTGGGCGGACTGATTACCCAGCAGGTCGCCATCGACTATCCGCATCTTGTGCGGCTCGCCATCCCGATGGGGACTTCAGCTTACATTGACGGATTTACCCGGGACTGGATGGAGGCAGAAGTCCAATTGCGCCGGGACGGCATCAGTTTGCCCGACTATTTCCTTGCCCCGCATTACGCCGCCTATGCACTACCGGCCAAGGCTCTTGGCGACAGGGAGATCTGGGGCTCCGTCAAGCCTGCGTATACCGTACGATTCTCCGAGCGTGAACCTCAGGACCTGATCGATCAATGGCAGGCGTGTCTTGATTTTGATTGTCGCGAGGCTTTAAGGACATGTCCGGTGCCC
>DLPX01000033.1:110681-123718 GCA_002477475.1 Proteobacteria bacterium UBA7447 | reverse complement strand
TGCACGTCATTGCTTTTTCCGAGGATGTACAGACGCCGCCAGCGATGGTCAAAGAAGTAGCGGATCTCGCGATGGATGGGACTTTTTATGAATTGCCTGAGTTGGGCCATGTGTCGGTCGCCCGACATCGGGCGGATGACGTGAACCGCCTGCTGCTCGACATCATTCAAACGCAAGAAGGCTAAAGGCATCTACCGGGTTCCCCGGGTAAAGCGGCCAGGGTATTGCCGATCTTGCGCTAGAGCGCTGCGTGTCTTCGCAGGCTACGGAATTCCTTTGCGACCAGCAGCATGCCGCAAGCCAGAATGGTTCCAGCACCGATTAAAGAGATCGAATCCGGCATCTCACTCCAGAAAACGAGTCCTACGATCACGGCCAGAGGCAGCGACAGATATTCAAACGGTGCGAGAAGGCTGGCATCGGCGTAGCGAAATGAGTAGCTCAGCAGAATCTGCTGTGCTGCTCCTGTGACCCCCAATAGCAGAAGCAGTCCCAACAACATCGGGGCCTCGGTCCAGTTTTTTGAAAATCCGATCGCAAGTGTCCACAGCAGGAACACACCAAAACCCGAGAGGTTGTAGTAAAACGAGATACATAAGGGATGCTCGGTGCGGTTCAGTTTGCGCAGCCAGACGATGACAAACGCGAAGAAGAATGCAGCGCCCAGAGCTGCATAGATCGCAGTACGGGATTCACCAAAACCCGGCTTGACGATCATCAGGATGCCGAAAAAACCGACGACCACCGCGATGATCCGTGAGAGCGGAAGGGTCTCTCGCAGAATAAAAAAGGCGAGTCCAACAGCCAGTATGGGACCGCTCAGGATCACCGCTGTTGCGTTGGCAATATAAGCTCCCGACAGGGCCACAAAGGTCAAGCCTATGGCGGTCATGCCGCAGGTTGTGCGAATCATGTGATCGATGGGGTATCGGGTCCTTAAAAAACTGGGGCCTCGTTTCGGCCCAATAACCGCCAGGAGTACCGCGAAAGTGAAGCCAAAGCGAACCATCAGTAACTCAGTGACAGCGAAGTAGGGCGCCAGTGTTTTGACCAGCATCCCGATAATCAGAAAGCAGGCAACCTGCAACACGTACAGGCAGATACCGCGAAGCGGCAGGTCAAACTCGCCGGAGGACGTCACTGCGACTCGGATGAGCCCACTGGATGCGTGGTGTCGATAATGCCCCCGCCGAGAACTTCGTCGCCCTGATAGAGCACGAGAGATTGCCCGGGCGTAGGAGCTCTTTGTGGCTCTTCGAATTCAATTAGCAGAGTATTGCCGTCTCGTCCGTGTACGAGACAGTTCTGATCTTCCTGTCGATATCGGGTTTTGGCACAGCACTGCAAGGGCAGGGTCTTAGGGAGATTGCCCACCCAATGCATCTCTTCAACCACGGCTGACTGCCGCATGAGATCCGGATGGTCATGCCCCTGGACGACGGTCAGCACATTGGTCTCAATATCTTTTGCGCAGACATACCAAGCCTCTCCGGGTCCTCCGATATCCAGCCCATGACGCTGGCCGAGGGTGTAAAACCACAGCCCTTGATGCTCGCCCACGTCTTGTCCCTCCGGGGTGCGCATCTCGCCCGGCTTCGCCGGCAGATACCTTGACAGGAAATCCGAAAACCGGCGTTCTCCAATAAAGCAGATGCCGGTACTGTCCTTGCGGGAAGCGTTCGGCAGTGCCAGTGCGTCCGCCTCAGCCCGGATATCTTTTTTGAGGGCCTCGCCCAAAGGAAAGAGAGTCAGCGAGAGTGCCTTTTGGTTCAACGCGTGCAGAAAATAGGATTGATCTTTACTGTGGTCAACCGCCTTCAGCAGGCGGCACAGACCATTTTCTTTTTCTACCCGGGCATAGTGGCCGGTAGCGATGTAATCGCTGCCGAGGTGCTGCGCGTAGGAGAGAAATTCCTTGAACTTGATTTCCCGGTTGCACAAAACATCCGGATTAGGCGTTCTGCCGGCCTCGTATTCGCGCAGGAAAATCGCAAATACCCGTTCCCAATACTCATGGGAAAAATTAACCGTCTTGATCGGAATATCAAGCACCTCTGCCACCCGCTCCGCCATCGCGAGGTCTTCCCGCGCCGCGCAGTACTTGGCATCGTCGTCCTCTTCCCAGTTTTTCATGAAGAGGCCTGTGACTTCACAACCCTGCGCCTTGAGTCGTGCGGCAGCAATCGCTGAGTCAACTCCCCCGGAGAGTCCAACAACAACTTGCATTTTAGGTGGCGTCATGAGGGCCGACCTCTTTCTGCCCGGTTGAGCTTTAGTCCTGAATGCCGAAGGACAGGATCCGCAGATCAGTGATATCGAACCAGTCGGTGCTCGGGGAGATATAGGGCAGCATGCCGTTATCCTGAAACCAGCTGTCGATCACGAAGCGTTCACCGGTCTCTATCTCCTCGATCTGGCCTGCCCAGTGGGCATCAAACCCTGCTTTGCGGTAGGCACGATCGACTACCCGGTGTCGGCGCATATGCCCCTGCTCCTGAAAGAGATTCATGTATTGCGTAATGTTGAGAGACTCATCAATACAGTCGAGTTGTCCCGGAAACTCAGGGTTTTTCTCGAGATTAAGCCCCTTGTCCCGATGGGTGGGAGTGTGGCGCCCAATGACGACTTCCAGCCAGCCCACCGCCTGGCGCAATCGATCTCTTTCCTCAGCGGCAGAGGGTGCTGCTGGGTAAAACCAGCCGATAACGCTGCGCCATTCCTCAGCCGAGAGGACAACCTGCTGCAGAGTCTTGCAGCTGAAATCGTAGCAAACATCGAGTATCTGAACACGCGCCATGGCAACCTGGGTAAAGCCCAAAACCGCCACAAGTCCGGCTGTTACCAGTAGCTTGGAAAAGAAATTCATAGGTTGTTAGAGCGTCCGTGAGACTTTAAGGAGACGATGCGAAATTATAAACAAAGTTTTCGAGTTGCCCCGATGTGCGCCGACCGATCAGAGTGTTTTGGCTTTACTCTTCTACCGACTTTTCCAATTGGCCGGAGAAGTCAGGCGCCATCATTTCCAAAAACTGGCGTGCCGGTGGTGAGAGGTACTTGCGTTTTCGCATCACCACACCGTAGCTTCGGTTAGGGAAAAAGCGGTCTAGCGGTATTTTTGCAATCTTCTCATCACCCTTTAGGCATATCGCCGTTACAATCGCGATGCCCAGACCCATTTCCACATACTTTTTAATGACTTCCCAGCCGCCGGCTTCAAGTGTGACGGTGTAGCTGACCTTGTGCTGGCCAAAGATCATTTCTACCCGCCGCCAGGTGGCAAGGTGGCGGGGTGGCAGGATAAGTCCATGAGGACTGATGTCCTCAAGTCTGATGTTGGCCGCGCGTTTCCCGGCAAGTGAGTGGTCGAGCGGGGTGATCAGCATGGTCTTAAAATCGAAGATCGGTCGGTAATCGATATCCTCTGGTACTTCCAGCATTGAACCCACAGCAAAGTCGGCTTGATCTGCCCGCAGCATCGCCATGCCGTCACGCCCCGTCACATTGTGGAGCTTCAGGCGGACTCCGGGATAGGCATCAGCGAATTGCTTGATCACCTCCGGTAAGAGATAAAGAATCGTTGATTCGCCGGCTGCGATATTGATTTCGCCACTGTTGAGATCTCCCAATTCGCTGGCGAAGGATTCTGCGATGCCGTCTATGCCCTGCACGAGGGGTTGGGCCAGTTCGAGCAGTGATTCCCCCTGCGCGGTGAGCCGGATACTGGGCCCGCGCCGCTCAAAGAGCTCGACCCCAAGCTCCCGTTCCAGGGCCTGGATCTGGAGCGATACCGACGGCTGGCTGAGAAAAAGCTGCTCGGCTGCGCGGGAGATACTGCCAAGCCGCGCGGCATAGCAAAAGGCTCTCAATTGCTTCAGACGGTTCTGCTTGTAGTAGGGAGGTGCGCTCATCGGATACGAAATGAGGCCTTAGCGGCCTATAATTTATCCAGATAATACTAAATATTGAAATAATTATATTGATAAATACTCGGCCAAAGCCGAGACTGCGGTCATGGTCAGGCCAGTGGTGGTTTTTGACTGAAATTAAAGGGAAAAGCGCGATAGATCTGGATCTGATACCGCATTTAACCCGGTATTAAATAACGAGAAATTAAACAGAGGTGCATGATGATTGATCAAACTAAAGAGCAGAAAGCGCTAGAGTCAGACTGGGCCGATAATCCGCGCTGGCGTGGTGTACAGCGGGACTATTCAGCAGCCGATGTCCTGCGTTTACGCGGCTCTGTTCATATTGAGCACAGCCTTGCGCGGTTGGCTGCCGAGAAACTTTGGCGCCGATTGAATACGGATGATTTTCTGCCAACGCTGGGTGCATTGACGGGCGGACAGGCGGTACAGCAGGTTAAGGCAGGGGCTAAAGCCATTTACCTGTCCGGCTGGCAGGTGGCTGCCGACGCCAATATCGCCGATGCGATGTATCCGGATCAGTCTCTTTACCCGGTCAATTCGGTACCGGCGGTGGTTCGCCGAATCAATAACGCGTTCAAACGCGCCGATGAAATCCAGCATGCGTCCGGAAAAGACGACATCGATTACTTTGTGCCGATTGTGGCTGATGCGGAAGCGGGCTTTGGTGGGGTCTTGAATGCCTTTGAACTCATGAAAGCCATGATCGAAGCGGGTGCCGGTGGTGTGCACTTTGAAGACCAACTCGCTTCAGTGAAGAAATGCGGACACATGGGCGGCAAGGTGCTTGTGCCGACGCAGGAAGCGGTCCAGAAACTCTCGGCAGGACGCCTCGCGGCAGACGTTTGCGGTGTACCGACGGTGTTGCTGGCTCGAACCGACGCCAATGCGGCAGCGCTGCTGACCTCTGATGTGGACGAGCGCGATCGCGAGTTCGTGACGGGTGAAAGAACCAGTGAAGGCTTTTACGTTACCCGCGCGGGCCTTGACCAGGCTATCGCAAGAGGTTTGGCCTACGCACCGTATGCCGATCTCATTTGGTGCGAAACTGCTGTGCCGGATCTTGATGAAGCACGCCAGTTTGCAGAAGCGATCCGTGCCGAGTACCCAGATCAACTGCTTGCCTACAACTGTTCGCCGTCCTTTAACTGGAAAAAGAACCTGGACGACGCCACGATCGCCAAATTCCAGCGAGAACTCGGCGCTATGGGCTACAAGTACCAGTTCATTACTTTGGCCGGGATTCATAACATGTGGTACCACATGTTCGACCTGACTCACGAGTATGTCCGTAACGGAATGACCGCTTATGTGGATATGGTTCAGGAGCGGGAATTTGCAGCCGCCGATCGGGGCTATACCTTCGCCAGCCACCAGGCTGAGGTCGGCGCAGGTTACTTTGATGATGTGACCACCGTGATCCAGGGGGGAAGCTCCTCTGTTACCGCCATGAGCGGCTCTACGGAAGAAGAGCAGTTCGCGACCGGTTAAACTCCTCGAATACTGGAAAACCAAGACCGGCGGTAGGTTGCCTACCGCCGGTTTTTTTGCCACAACGTCCGCCAATTTGTCGTGAGGGGACCTTGATAAATACCGGGGTCTGTACCTATATAATTCTATGTAGAAATTGAAACGATGATCAGTGGACTGTCATGAGTGACCGCAGGGAAATCCAAAAGACTTCCGGAACGTCGGTAGAAGAGGCTAAACCGCGTCTAAAGAAGCCTCGCATGTTCCGCGTGCTTTTGATGAACGATGACTACACGCCCATGGAATTTGTGGTCATGGTGCTGCAGCGTATCTTCAAGTTGCCCCATGAGCAGGCCGTCCAGGTGATGCTCAAGGTGCATACTGAAGGGGCGGGCGTTTGCGGCGTGTTCACCGCCGAGGTCGCAGAAACCCGGGTGCGCGAGGTGCTGGGTCTCGCCCGTGAAAATGAGCATCCCCTGCAATGCACGATGGAGCCCGAATAGAAATGCTTTCGAGTGAGCTTGAATCCTCTCTGAACAGCGCAATCCAAAGCGCTCGAGATGCCCGACACCAGTACATCACGGTAGAGCATCTCTTGACAGCGTTGCTCGACAATCCAGCGGCCTTGAAGGTCATCAAAGCCTGCGGTGCAGAAGTGTCGGGGCTGCGGGAGAAATTGCAGGGTTTTCTGGAACAGTATGTGCCGATGCTCGAAGAAGAAGACGAGCAAACGGACCCCCAACCGGCAGTCGGGTTTCAGCGCGTGATCCAGCGAGCGATCTTGCACGTGCAAAGTTCAGGCAAGCGTGAAGTGACCGGCACCAACGTTCTGATTGCGATCTTTGCCGAGAAGGATTCCCATGCGGCGTATTTCCTGGGTGAGGAGGGTGTCTCCCGGTTTGACATCGTTAACTATGTATCTCACGGCATCAGTCGGGATGAAAAACCGCGAGAATTGCCGTCTCCAGATGAAGCGGATGAAGAGTTATCCGATGATGACTTTCAGAGTGCCCTATCTGCGTTCGCGGTTAATCTTAACGAGCAAGCCATCGCGGGGAAGATTGATCCTCTGATTGGGCGTGATCTTGAAGTCACGCGCACGATGCAGATTCTGTGCCGCCGGCGCAAGAATAATCCGCTGTACGTGGGCGAGGCGGGAGTCGGCAAAACGGCCATAGCCGAGGGTCTCGCCCGAAAGATCGTAGAAGGTGAAGTGCCTGAAGCCCTCATGGGCAGCACGATTTACGCGCTTGATCTGGGTGCACTGCTTGCAGGGACGAAATATCGTGGAGATTTCGAGCAACGGCTTAAGGCGGTCCTCGCTGATCTTCAAGAAACCGACGGCGCGGTGCTTTTCATTGATGAGATTCATACCGTAATCGGGGCCGGTGCGGCTTCGGGTGGCGCAATGGATGCTTCAAACCTATTGAAACCGGTACTGGCTTCCGGAGAAATCCGATGCATGGGGTCGACGACCTATCAGGAGTACCGCGGCATTTTCGAGAAGGATCGAGCCCTTTCAAGACGTTTCCAGAAGATCGACGTCACCGAACCGAGTGTCGAGGAAACGGTAGAGATCCTCAGAGGTCTGAAGACCCAGTTTGAACAGCATCATTCGGTGCGGTTCACAGCGCCCGCGCTCCGCACAGCCGCCGAACTCGCTGCACGCTACATCAATGATCGACATCTGCCTGATAAGGCAATCGATGTGATTGACGAAGCAGGTGCCCAAGCGCGCCTTGCGCCGGTATCCAAACGCAAGAAAACCGTTGGGGTGCCGGATATCGAGCGAGTGGTGTCCAAGATGGCACGTATTCCGCCCAAGACAGTCAGCGCGGATGATAAGGATGCCCTGCGCACTCTTGAGCCAGACCTGCAGCGAGTGGTGTTTGGTCAGGACAGTGCCATCACCGCATTGGTGAGTGCAATCAAGCTGGCCCGCTCGGGTTTGGGTAATCCGGATCGGCCCATCTCCTCATTTCTTTTCTCAGGGCCGACCGGCGTGGGCAAGACCGAAGTGACCCGCCAACTCGCACTCACGCTCGGGATCGAACTGGTCCGCTTTGACATGTCGGAATATATGGAGCGGCATACTGTGTCGAGGTTGATTGGCGCCCCGCCGGGATATGTCGGTTTTGATCAGGGCGGGCTCATGACTGAAGCGATAACCCGCAACCCGCATTCGGTACTGCTGCTGGATGAAATCGAAAAGGCGCATCCCGATGTGTTCAACCTGCTGCTGCAGGTGATGGATTACGGTACGCTGACAGACAATAACGGACGTAAAGCAGACTTTCGCAATGTCATTATTGTCATGACGACCAATGCAGGGGCGACCCAGATGGCGCGTGGCTCGGTGGGTTTTGTTGATCAGGATCACACGGCAGACGATACTGAAGTGATCAACAAAATGTTCACGCCGGAGTTTCGTAACCGACTGGATTCGATCATTCGTTTTGGTGCGCTGGACGAGACTACGATCAGTCATGTGGTCGATAAGTTTATTGTTCAACTGGAAAGCCAGTTGGCGGACAAAAATGTGGCCCTTGAAGTTGATCCCTCGGCACGGCAGTGGCTTGCCAGCAATGGCCATGATGCTGCGATGGGTGCCCGACCCATGGCAAGACTGATTCGTGACCGGATCAACCGGGCGCTGGCCGATGAACTATTGTTCGGAAAACTGGTGCAGGGCGGCACAGTCCGGGTTCGCGAAGAAGATGGTGATCTCGCTTTCGACATTGACTCAGACGACGAGTCTTAAGAGATAAGTGTCAATACGGTTCTAATCTCTTGATCAAAAGACAGCAGCCAAAAGCCGTCCCGGAATCAAGCGCGCCCTTCAGCCAGGTCGTCACCGATGACCGCTATGCCTATCTCTCAGGCCTCGTGGCCGCAGACTTTCCACAGGGTCAGACGGTTTTGGGAGATCCGGAAAAGGAAACCACTGCGGTGATGCAGGTGATTTCGGAAATACTCGAGGAGATGGGTCTGGGGTTCAGTGATATCGTCCGGTCGGATGTGCATCTTTCTGATCTGCGTTACTTCGATCAGATGGATAGCGCCTATCGGCAGTTTTTCCAAGGCGCGGCGTTCCCTGCGCGCACGACCACTGAGTCACCGCGGCTTTTCGGCGGTTCTAGCGTTGAGATCACGGTGCAGGCACGCCTTAAAACCTGAAAAAATTTAAACGCGGAAGCGGTCGGAATTCGTCAGGCCAGAGGTTCTCCATCCAGGATTGCGACATCATCCTCCAGTCTCAGTCGGCCTGAGGCGAACCAGTGAACGGCTTGAGGATAGATGCGATGCTCTATTTCGTGGACGCGCGTTGAGAGTGAGTGCTCCGAGTCATTCTCGCAGACTTTCACCCGGCCCTGGATGATCACGGGGCCCGCATCAAGATCTTGGGTGACAAAATGGACCGTTGCGCCGTGTTCCCTGGCGCCGTCCGCAATTGCTCGCCGGTGGGTGTCCAAACCGGGATAGTGCGGAAGTAAAGAAGGGTGGATGTTCATCAGGCGGCCTGCAAATTGATTGACAAACGCGGGGCTGAGAATGCGCATGAACCCGGCCAAGGCGACCAGGTCTGGACGGAAATCCTCAACCAGGGTCGTGAGAGCCTCATCAAAAGCCGTACGGCTTATAAATCCCTGATGATTAAGGCAGAGTGCCTCGATACCTGCCAAGCGGGCTCGCGTGAGGCCAAAAGCAGATTGCACATTGCTGATGACGGCCACCACCTCAGCCGATATCTCGCCGTCGTTGCAGTGATCAATAATCGCCTGAAGATTGCTGCCGTTGCCGCTGATCAGTACCACAATCCGGCAACGGGCTTCGATGTTATAGGAAGACAACGCCTGCACCACCGGCCTGAATCTCTCCGATATGAAAAGCGGTCTCACCGCATTGCTCAAGCAGTGTTTTCGCTTTTTCAGCATTCTCGGAAGCGATGATGATGATTAGCCCAATGCCACAGTTGAAGGTTCGCCACATCTCGTCGTCCGCAACCTGACCTTCGGATTGCAGCCATTGGAATATTTCCGGGCGCTGCCAGGCGTTCGGGTCGATATGGCATTCAAGACCCTCCGGCAATATGCGTGGAATATTGCCCGTTAAGCCGCCTCCGGTAATGTGGGCAATTCCCTTGACAGGGCAGGCCTTCAGTAGATCGAGAATGCTTCTGACGTAAATCCGTGTTGGCGTCAGCAGTGTCTGCCCAAGCGTGCTGGCCTCGATAGGCGTATCCAGTGAAACGCTGCTTCGGCCAATAATGGCCCGCGCGAGCGAGTAGCCGTTTGAGTGCAGCCCGGTGGATGCAAGACCGATCACCTGATCTCCGGCACGAATGTCCCCGCCGTCGATGATGTCTTTCTTCTCGACAACGCCAACGCAGAATCCTGCAAGATCGTAGTCCCCGGACTGATACATCCCCGGCATTTCGGCAGTTTCGCCTCCGATCAGGGCAGCTCCCGCCAGCTCGCATCCTGTCGCAATGCCGGAGATTACCGATTCCGCCTGCAAGGGGGAAAGCGCAGCGGTGGCGAAATAATCCAGGAAATACAGCGGTTCAGCGCCCACCACGAGAATATCGTTAACACACATGGCGACGAGATCAATACCGATTGTGTCGTGACAGTCCAGTGTGATGGCAAGCTTGAGTTTGGTGCCGACACCGTCGGTACCAGAGACCAGTACGGGTTTTTCATACCGTTCTGTGGGCAGCTCAAAAAGTCCGCCGAAGCCGCCAATTCCACCGAGGCATTCCGGCCGCTGGGTACGTCGGACTAAAGGTTTGATGCGTTCGACGAGATCGTCACCCGCGTCGATATCAACGCCGGCGTCGCGGTAACTGAGGGGGGTATCGCTTGGAGGGGCCACGGGAAAACACAGGAGCTAAACCAAACACTTATGGTATCGTATGTCCGGTCGGGAAAGGGAGTTGAATCATCGCGACTGTCAGCATTCAGCGGTTACCGCGCCCGAATTGAGTTCTATGCCCCGCATGTCGTTGCTTTATCAGCTTCCTAATCTACTGACGCTTCTTCGGATCGGTGCGGTACCGGTCCTGATCCTGTTCTTGTATGAAGGTCGTTATGGTGCGGCACTTGTCATCTTTGTTATCGCCGGCATCACTGATGGGCTCGATGGATGGATTGCAAAGCGCTTTGATGCCGTAACGCGTCTGGGCTCGATTCTTGATCCGCTTGCGGACAAGATGCTGATTGTCAGCACCTATGTCATGTTGACCTTGGCGGGCGATATCCCGTTTTGGCTCTTGCTGCTGATCGGTTTCCGAGATCTTGGGATCATCGGCGGCGTTCTGGTGCTGCAATGGGTGCATGGGGAGGTACGAATGCAACCGAGTCCCGTGAGCAAACTGAACACTTTTCTGCAGATCTTGCTGGTCGTGCTGATCATGCTCGAGCAGGTGGAGTGGCTTGTGCTGGCACCTTTCACGGATGCGGTGCTTTGGCTGGTAGTCGCGACGACACTCGCAAGCGCCTTTCATTATGTCTATTTCTGGGTTCTCCGGTCCTCGGATGCCGCAGCGTAGTTTTTATATCTGAGAAGGGCGACGCTTTGGCTAAGACTGGTCAGATCCGACTGCCTTTGCGCCTGAAAGATCAGGCGTCATTTGAAAATTTTTTCGCCGGCGACAACCAGCAGATTGTTGCTCTGCTGCAGAATCCTGATGTGGACCCTGACCTGCGTGTGATCTTTCTTCATGGCGCAAAGGGTGCTGGGAAGTCCCACCTGCTACAGGCATTCTGTAAGGCGGGTTCCACGGCGCCGCAGGCACCCGCATATGTCTCTTTAGGACTCGAAGGGGTTGGCCCAGAAATGGTTGCAGATCTGAGCGGTTCCCAGATCGTCTGTCTGGATGATATCGATTCGGTCAGTGGCGATGCGTTTTGGGAAGAGGCCATGCTGGCGTTGTACGAGCGGTTGATACCCTCTGGAGGCAGCCTGCTTGTCGCTGGAAGATACCCGCCTTCTCAATCGGGTTTTGAGCTTGCAGATCTTGCAACCCGCCTCGCATCAGGAGGTAGCTGGCGAGTGCAGCCACTGAACGAAGGGCAGTTGCCTGAAGCCATGAAACTGCGCGCGCGGCTGCGCGGACTCGAGTTGTCGGACGTCGTGGTCGCTTATCTTCTACGTCGGGTCCGCCGTGATCCTGCCACTTTGTTCGCCCTGCTGGACCAGATCGACGACGAAGCCTTCTCGCATCAGCGCCGATTGACTGTGCCGTTTGTCCGCGAACTGGCCGGCCGTTTGCTGTCGAGTTAGTCTTTTCTGAGGGCGTCGGCCGCAATGGAGAGTCTTGCCCCCAGCGCTCGACATAGTGCGGCTTCATCTGCACTAATGGGATTGTTGTCGGCGCTGCCGGCGATATGACTGGGGCCATAAGGCGTGCCGCCGGTCTCAGTTCGATTGAGGGCGGATTCGGTAAATGGCAGGCCACAGATCAGCATGCCATGATGCAGCAGGGGGAGCATCATGGAGAGCAAAGTCGACTCCTGTCCGCCATGCTGGGTTGATGAGGAAGTAAAGACCCCGGCCGGCTTGCCTGCGAGCGTACCGGCAAGCCAATCGGATCCGGTTTGTTGAAGAAAATAGGCCAAGGGAGCGGCCATCTGACCAAAGCGTGTGGGACTTCCTAGAGCCAGTGCGTCACACTCATCCAGATCCCGCTGCTCGACGTAGGGGGGGCCTTTGGAGGGAATCTCTGGCGCAGTGCTCTCGGATGTTGCCGAGACCGGTGGAACGGTTCTGAGGCGGGCAGTGCAGCCCGGCATGCTTTCGATGCCCTGACACACGAGCCGCGCCATTGCTTCGACGGCACCATAGCGGCTGTAGTACAGGACCAGTATTTCAGACATTGCGCGAGTCGATTATGAGATGGCGTTACAGGATACCGAGAACGTTCTCGGGCGGACGACCGATTGCGGCGCGGTCACCGTTAACGACAATGGGCCTTTCCAAGAGGATCGGAAACTTTGCGATGGCCGTGATCAGCCCGTCTTCACTGGTCACCTCAAGGCCATTTTCCGCATAAGGCGCTTCTTTCTTGCGAACCATGTCAGCAACCGCACAGCCAAGTGCTTTTTGGATCTTTTTCAAGGTGGTTTCGCTGGGAGGATCGTTCAGATAATCGATGATTTCAGGCTCAATCCCTTGTTCTGCAAGGAGTGCAAGCGTGGCCCGTGACTTTGAACAGCGGGGGTTGTGATAGATCTGAATTGCCATAGGGATTCCTTTAATTTCTTGACAGATCAGAGGGTAATAGTTACATTGCGATCGATATTCCGCACTGCAAAAACTCCCGCTAAACGGCGTGATTTTATACGCAAACATTCCACAGAGAGCGACCCGATGAGAATGAACGCAACACCTATACGCACCTTGCTGGCACTGGTCTCAATAGCCGCTGTCGCCACGGGTTGTGTCACCGCCAAACCCACCGAAACGGAAGCAGGGTCGGCAACGGCCGCTGCGCCTGCGCCGGCAGTGTCAATGGCGCCCGCGGTCGTGGCCGCAGTTGCCAAGCCAGATGACTGGTGTGACCGCTATCCGGACTCCTTCGAGTGTGAAGATGCGTCAGCAAAAGCAACGACATCGGATGACTGGTGTGCTCGCTATCCG
>DLPX01000033.1:0-110306 GCA_002477475.1 Proteobacteria bacterium UBA7447 | reverse complement strand
GTGTGCTCGCTATCCGGACTCTTTCGTCTGTCAGGAAGAGGTGGCCGCCGGCCAAACCTCTACAGAAGACTGGTGCTCTCGTTATCCTGATTCGTTTGTCTGCAAGGCCGAAGCCCCAGTCCCCGCGATTTCGGCTTATGTGGTTCAGGCCGGAGATCATTTATGGGGCATCTCCTCGCAACCGAAGGTGTACAGTGATCCTTACCAGTGGCCGCTTCTTTTCAAGCGCAACCGGGCCGAGATTACAGATGCGGATCTGATTTATCCGGGACAGATGATTCAGATCGAGCGGGATATGAGCGACGCCCAGATTCAGGAAGCCATCGATCATGCCAGAAGCCGTGGCGCGTGGGTTCTTGGTGTAGTGGAAGGCAGTGATCTGAGATACCTGCAGGCGGCTGGTTCGACTGACGCCACCAATGCGACGGCTGAGCAGGCTGCGGCGATGATCGCACAGGCAGGTGCTGACTTAAAATCAGCCAAGGCTGCGAAGGGAGAATGGCGCATTCTGGATTCCGCAATAGGCGGAAGCGCCGTGCCGATCAGCAAAGCCCTGAAAGTGGCACAGAAACTGCTGGATGAGGGTGACCCTGCTGAGGCATACCGGCTGGCTCAGCGGGTTTCGGAGTCTGCTCAACTGGGAGTTGCCCAGTCTGCGGAACAGGCGAGCGCTGCCCCGTCTTATAACTGATCTACGTTCAAAAACTAAAAAAGCCCCGCTTCGCGGGGCTTTTTTTTGTCTGACGGCATTGGCTTGAGGTTATATTGGCTTTAAGGTTATGAGCACTTCCACACCGACAACACTCTGGAGCCGGAAAATGATTCGGCGCATCCTTGCCTGGATCAAAATAGAGCGTCTGCCCAGTGTGGCCTCGGCGCTGGCATTTACCACTTTGCTCGCCTTGGTGCCATTGCTGACCGTGATGTTCGCCATTCTCTCCATGTTTCCTTTTTTCGTAGAGTGGAGAGACGAGATCGAGACTCTGCTCTACAGTAATCTTGCGCCTGCAACAGGAGATGCGGTGCAGACCTATCTGCGGGAATTTGCAGGTCAGGCAGGCAGCCTGACGGGACTGGGTCTTGCGGGGCTGTTGGTGACGGCACTATTGTTGCTCTACACAATTGAAGACGCGTTTAATCAGATATGGAGTGTTTCGAAGGGTCGGACGCTGTCGCAGCGCCTGCTCCTATACTGGGCTATGCTGACCTTGGGTCCGATATTGATGGTGATCAGTATTGCTGTCACGACTTATCTTGGCTCCAACGTATTGGGTCATTGGGTTTCCATGGCGTCCGGACCCCATGAGGTAGTGCTGGGGGCATTGCCGGTGTTACTGCAGGTGCTTGGATTTTTCCTGATGTATCTTATCGTTCCAAGTTGCCCTGTCAGGCCGAGGTCCGCGTTGGTTGGGGCAGTCGTCGCGCTCGCACTTTTTGAGCTGACAAAGTTTGGCTTTGTGATCTTTATCTCAAACTTTGATACCTACCAGGTCATTTATGGGGCGATGTGGAGCATCCCGGTTTTCTTGCTTTGGATCTATCTCTCCTGGCTCGTGATATTGCTTGGGGCCTGTATCAGCGCCGAGATAGATGTGACACCCAAGAGCCCCGGCCCGCTGCCGAGAGTAGCGCCCGTCATAAAAAGTCCTCGGTGAAGCCAGGAGAGAATCATGGGTGAAGCCGCACAGCGGCATAAGCTTTATGAGTGCATGGGGCCCAGCAGAGGATGAAAGAACCAGAATCCTCAATAATTACTGTATTATAATATTCTTAAAGTAGGTCATGAATAGCCGAGAATTGAGTTAGCTACTGATGAAAGTTCCCCAGTTTGCCTTCGTAGCGTTGACCACTTTGCTGATGGCGATGACTTTGCCGTCGGTCGCCAGTGAGACTCGGGATCCTTCCGAATTCTTCTTTCAGGACAGTTTCAATGATCTTTCTGAGGAAGCTGAACTGGCTCAGGAAGAGGGCAAGATCGGTGTCCTGGTGGTTTTTGAGACTGACGATTGTCCTTGGTGTGATCGAATGAAAGAGACAATTCTGAATCAGGCGCAGGTTCAGGATTATTTTCGACAGCACTTCCGATTGATCGGGCTCAATACCGACGGTGATGCGTTGGTAACGGGCTTTGATGGTCAGGAAGTTTCCGAGACGGACTTCGCGCTTTTGCACAATCGCGTACGCGCCACGCCGGCATTTCTTTTCTTCGATACCGAAGGGGAGCTTTTGGTCCGGTTTACCGGTACCACTCGTGATCCGGAAGAATTCCTGTGGCTCGGCGAGTATGTCGTCAAGGCACATTTTGAGCACGAGCGATTCTCAAGTTATAAGCGCAGGCGTAGGGCGGCGTCGTCTTGACCGGGGGTCTGCCTTCGTGCCTCAGCAGAAACTTGGTTGATTCATGATGGCAACGGGCCGCATGTCCATCCTGTGCGTGGCACTGTCATCGCTCCTTTTCTCCCCGTTGGTGCTGGGAGACGAAGAGCGTAGTCACCTTCCTTTGCCCGAGCCGTTGACCTTGTCCGATGCGCTGCTGATCGGGACCCAGTCATACCCCGAGTTGGCAGTGGCCCAAAATCAGATAGCCGCGGCCGAGATCAGTTTAGGAAAAGTGGATGCCAGTTATGGCGTGAACGCTTTCGTCGAATTGCAGCCACGGCTGTCGAGCCGCGCAGCCACGGACGCTGTCGACTTTCAAGATGACAGCCGCTACGGCCTGGTTATCAGAAAGCGCCTGACGGACTTCGGTCGAACCAAAAGCAGAAAAGAAGCAGCCCAATCAGATATTGCAGCAAGCCAGGCCCGCTTTGTCACCCGTCTCGATCGCCATAGATTGGAAATCATACGCAGTTTCTTTGCCGTAATCCTCGCGGACCACGCCTATCGGGCACGTAACGAACGTCTGGCGATAGCGTATTTCCGTTACTCCCGGATGGCGGAAAGACGTGACCGCTTTGAGCAGTTTTCCGATCTTGAGGTGGCGAAACAGGAGGCGGCCTACCGGAAGGTCTATGTGGCTCGGCATCGCGCGGATCTTGAGCGTCGGCAGCGACGCCACGCGTTGGCGCTGAAATTGGGCCGGCCGGGAGAACTGTCGAGTGACTTGGTGGTGCCTGACCTCTCGGCCTACCGCGACCGGGAAGTCCCTGAGTACAACGACATCATTGATGAAGCGATTGCCACATCTTCCATATTGAAAGCGCATAGAGCCAATGTTGCCTCAGCTCAAGCGAAGGTTTCAATCGCGCAAAAACTCAACTCGCCGGTATTGAGTGCTGACTTTGAGGCGAGGGAATATCACGACAGTTCCTTTTCCAGTCGTGACCGCTATCGACTGAACTTCAAATTCATCATGCCGCTTTTGGACGGCACTCACGTGCGTGATACCGAGGTGGCACTTGCGGAAAATGCTTTGGCGCAAAAGCAGGCCGAGCTGCTCATGGCTGAATATGGCGTCCGTCAGGACGCGCTTTCCTTAATCAGCGATCTTCTGGTCAACCGGGCGGCGATCGTTGCTGCGGAAGCTGACGAGAACTATCGGAGTTATTACCAGGATCGCAGCCGGGCGATGTATGAGATGGAGATGCGCTCGGATCTGGGCGACGCCCAGGCTGCCGCCGCGGAAGCAATGTTGGAAGCCGCAAGAGTAGATTTTGAACAGGCGCTGCTTTGGACCGAATTGGACGCCTTGCTGGCCAGGCCACTAGCCCTGACCGAGGACGACTGAACTTATGAAAAATCGATTCCGGATCTTGTTGTTGGGACTGCTGCCATTGACGGCCGGTACCCTATTCGCCGACACCTTCGATGCCATAGTGGACTGGAACCGACGGGTCGAAGTCGGTTTTGGCATGTCTGGTCAGGTCAAGGCTGTTGAGGTGCGCCCTGGAGATGCTGTCGCTGCAGGCGCAGTACTGGTCTCGCTCGATACGGTTCTACTCGAGATTGCGGTAAACAAGGCGTTAAATACCAAAGCGATCAGCGAAGCAGAAATGGAAAGACAGCTTGCCGTTCTTGAGCGGGAGCAGACCCTTTACGACGAAGGAGCACTTTCCGCCGTGCAGTTGGAGCAGGTGGAACTGGATCTTTCCCGAACCGAATTTGCCTTCAATGATGCGCAACTTGAGCATCGGCGGGTGGGCCACCTACTTGAACTCGCTACGCTGGCCGCACCTTTTGATGCATGGGTTGTGGATTCCGACTTTATGCTGGGGCAGTTTGTGCATCACCAGGCAGATTCTCCGGTGCTGATGACGCTTGCAGAGCGAGGACGCTATGTGGCTGAAGCTGAAATAGATGGGGCCGCGGTCGAACGACTAACCCGCAACCCGGATATCAAGATTCGTCTTGGGGACAAAACCTTTGAGGCGGCGCAAAGCCGTATTGGACTCGAGCCGATTGCTGACGGCAATGAGGGACAGCGTTATCTGCTTAGTGTGCAGTTCGAAACCGACGATCTCATACGCCCAGGGACGTCCTGCACCGTCCTGGTGGTACCTTAAAGCATTCGCAGAATCGGGAGTTGAACAGTTAAAGCGAGCTGAGTGTTTTCAGCGTTTCAACGAAGGCATCAAGCGCGTAATCTACGGTCTCTTCCGTCGCTCGGTTGCGATACTCCACAATCCCCTTGGCAAGGCCTTTTTCTCCGATGACGATGCGGTGCGGGATACCGATCAGGTCCATCTCCGAGAACATGACGCCGGGTCTTTCATCCCGGTCGTCGAGCAGAACCGAAAATCCCGCTTCCTCGAGTTCCGCGTAAAGGGCCTCGACGGTGTTGGCAACCTGTTCGGATTTTTTCAGCCCGATCGGGACGATGCAGACATCAAATGGTGCAAGGGGCGCCGGCCAGATGATGCCGTTTTCATCATGACTTTGCTCTATTGCCGCAGCGACGATTCGAGTGATGCCGATTCCATAGCAGCCCATATAAAAAGGCTGGCTGCGGCCTTGTGCATCAAGAAAATTCCCATCGAGCGCTTCGCTATATTTGGTGCCGAGTTGGAATACGTGACCCACTTCGATGCCGCGTCGGACCTGAATCGATTGCGAGGGATCGGTCGGGCAGGGATCACCCTCGACCGCCTGGCGCAGATCATGTGTCGTGGGTTCCGCAAGATCGTGACCCCAGTTGACTCCCTGCAGATGAAAGCCGTCTCGGTTGGCTCCGCAGGCAAAGTCTGATAGTGCGCCGGCATCATGATCGACGATGACGGGAATCTTGAGTCCGACAGGGCCGACGGAGCCTGGTGCCGATCCGGTTGCCTCTTCAATTTCCTTGGCGCTCGCCATCCGCAGGGGTTTCGCGATCTCATCGAGCGTTTCTGCCTTAACACTATTGAGATCATGATCACCGCGCAGGACCAGCGCGACAGGCAAATCGCCACTGCCTTGGACAATCAAGGTCTTAAGTGTCTGTTTGGCGTCGATTTTGAGAAATGCGCTCAACTCGGCGATGGTATGCACATCGGGCGTGGCGACTTCTGCCATAGTCTCTTTAGCGTCGGGCCGTTCACAAGATACCGGCGTCAAGTTCACCTTCTCTACGTTGGCGGCGTATCCGCAAGGGGAGCAGAATGCAATGGCATCTTCGCCCGACTCGGCCAGCACGTGGAACTCATGTGAGAAATTACCCCCTATGCTTCCACTGTCTGCTTCAACTGCCTGCGCCTGAAGCCCAAGCCGTTCAAAGATTCGTACATAAGCGGCATACATGGACTGGTAACTTTGTGACATCCCGTCTTTGTCACGGTCAAAGGAGTAGGCATCCTTCATGATGAATTCGCGCGAGCGCATGACTCCAAAGCGCGGTCGAATCTCATCGCGGAATTTAGTCTGGATCTGATACAGGTTGACCGGCAATTGGCGGTAACTGCGGATCTCTGAACGGGCCAGGGTCGTAATAACTTCCTCATGGGTGGGTCCAAAACAGAAATCCCGCTCGTGGCGGTCCTTGAATCTAAGCAATTCCGGCCCATAGTCATCCCATCGGCCGGAATGCTGCCAGAGTTCAGCGGGTTGGACTGCCGGCAGCAGCACCTCCTGGGCACCGGCGCGATCCATCTCTTCCCGGACGACCTGACTGACCTTGGAGAGCACCCGATGACCGAGGGGGAGCCAGTTGTAGACACCCGCGGCGACCTGACGGATCAGGCCGGCCCGCAGCATGAGCTGGTGACTCACAATCTCTGCATCAGCAGGGACTTCTTTTAAAGTGGCAAGAAAAAATTGAGACGTACGCATAAGTCGTATCAGTTTCTGGTCTGGATGACGAAGTGTATGCCTTTTCCAGAAAAGACGGGAGAGGCGGTTTCCTTTTGCAAGCACCACCTCGTAAAGGCTATGGTGTCTCCGCTGCGGCGGGATCCGAGTGTGAGCCCAGTTGCGCCGCTTCACTGACAGCCACGGACAGCATTGCAAAATCCGGACTGGTGGATTTTTGCAGATCATTAATCATCTGGGTGAGCCGTTCAGTGTCGGAATGGTTTTGCTGGACCCATTGCCGCACGGCCGCTTTGCCTCGGCTGCTCTGACTGTTCAGTATGAGCCCGCTGATCGTGCGTTGCGTCAGATGAAGATCTGACCGCAATGTCGTTCGGGCCAGGGCGTGCCAATGGTTATCTGTGGATAGGTCTCGGATTCGATCTGAAAGCCAGTGCAGGCCGAGCCGGTCTCCGATATCAAAATATACGGTAGCCACCTGGGCGATCCCAAATCGGCCTTTGCCCGCAACATCAGCAATATCCAAAGCTCTGGAAAGACCGGCAAGTTCAGCGACGTGATTTGCGATTGCGGGAGGCACGTCGGCATTGAGGTACCGGCGTACCCGGCGTTTCTGGATGAGACGGTTGGAGGCAGCCAGTACCCGTGGGAAACCCCGTCGCAGCTGGTCTACGGCGTCGCGAAATTCCCTGACCGCAAAAGCGATGTCGATAGGTTGCGGCCGGTAGCGCAGCAGCCATAGGATGGCCTGTTCCAGCAGGATCCGGGTTTCATGCATCAGCTCTTTTTGAATCTTTGAGGGCACGGTGTTGTCGAGACCTTCGACTTCGTGCCAAAGATCGCGAAGACGGAATATCTCGCGCGCTGCCGCGTAGGCACGAGCGGTATCAGATGGACGGGCGCCTGTGAGCTCGTTCATGCGCAGAGTGAAGCCCGGGCCTACCCGATTAATCATGCTGTTGGTGACATGGGTTGCGATGATTTCCCGACGGAGCCGATGGGCAGGCATAAGATGCTTAAAGCGTGAGCTTAGTGCTGTGGGAAAATAGCGTTCAAGATCTTCTGCAAGGAACGTATCCTCGGGCACGTCTGAGTCGAGCAGCATCTGGAAGGTGGAAATCTTGCTGTGACTGAGCAGGACAGCCAGCTCGGGTCTCGTCAACCCTTTTTTCTCGGCAATTCTTTTCTTGATCTCAACTTCGTTTGGCAAATACTCGAGTCCGCGGTTCAGTCCATAGCTCTTTTCGAGTTGTCGGATTGCCCGAGCATGATGGTGTATAAGATTCGGGGCCTGATCTACCGCCAACGCCAATGCCTGGGTTTGCATGTAATTGTTGCGTAACACCAGTTGGGCAACTTCCTCTGTCATCTCGCTGAGCAGGTTGTTGCGCTCATCGATGTTTATCTCGCCAGCTTCAACTGCCGCATTGAGGACAATTTTGATGTTGACCTCGTGGTCCGAGGTATCGACTCCCGCGGCATTGTCGATAGCGTCTGTGTGACACAGCCCCCCTCGCTGGCTGTACTCGATGCGGGCAAGCTGGGTTAAACCGAGGTTGCCGCCTTCGCCAATCACACGACACCGTAACTCGGAGGCATCTGCCCGCACCAGATCGTTGACACGATCGCCGACGGACTCATGGGTTTCTGTTGATGCTTTAATGTATGTTCCAATGCCGCCGTTGAAGAGCAGGTCGACCGGGCTTTTGAGCATTTCGTGAATCAGTTCATCGGGACTCAAAGTCTTGGTGCTAATACCGAGTGCGCTCTGAGCAGCCTCGGACAAGTCGATCGATTTGATGTCGCGAGGCCACACGCCGCCGCCCTCAGAGATGAGAGTCGGATCGTAGTCTTCCCAGGTTGATCGAGGCATCTGGAACAGGCGTTCACGCTCCGCAAAAGAAATAGCAGCATCAGGATTAGGATCAATAAAAATATGCAGATGGTTAAATGCGCCGACGAGTCGGATGTGGCGGGATAACAGCAGGCCATTGCCAAAAACATCGCCCGACATATCCCCGATGCCCATGACTGAGAACGGCTGAGTCTGGGTATTGATGTCCAGGTCTCGGAAAAGCCGTCTGACGGACTCCCAGGCGCCACGTGCGGTGATGCCCATTGCCTTATGGTCATAGCCGGTTTGGCCTCCTGACGCAAAGGCATCGTCCAGCCAGTAGCCATACTCGGCAGCGACTTCATTGGCCATATCGGAAAATGTGGCGGTTCCTTTGTCTGCCGCAACTACTAGATAGGGATCATCCTGGTCATAGCGAACCACTCTGGGAGGCGGAATCACCGAGTCATGATCTCGGTTGTCAGTGAGGTCGAGCATGCCGCGAATGAAGGTTTGATAGCAGGACTCAACTTCTTCAGTGCGCTCGTTGAGCGCCCAGTCCGCCAAACGCCTGACGATAAATCCCCCTTTGGAACCCACCGGCACGATGACCGCATTCTTCACGATCTGTGCTTTGACGAGACCCAGTACTTCGGTTCGGAAATCCTCCGGTCGATCTGACCAGCGCAGACCTCCGCGCGCTACCAGGCCGCCACGCAGATGGATGGCTTCGACTCGAGTTGAGAACACGAAAATCTCGACCATGGGTCGAGGTTGGGGCATACGGGCAATCGCGGCGCAGTCTATCTTGAAGGAGAGCCGTTCAGGTTGTTGCGGGCTGTGCTTCTGAAAAAAATTCGTCCGCAGTATGGCCTCAATCAGATTGACGTAGGCCGACAGAATCCGGTCTTCATCCAGATTGGCAACCCGCTCCAGGCCTTTTTGAATGTCCGCACGAATCGCTTCCAGAGCCCCGGGACGTTCATCCCGTAGGTCCGGATCGAAACGGGTCTCGAACAAGCGAACGATTCGCTGGACCATGTGGGGGTTCCCGGCCAGTGTGTCAATGACGTAGTCCTGGCTGTATCGAAAACGGATCTGTTTGAGGTACCGGTAAGCGGCCCTCAAAAAGGTGGTCTGCTGCCAGTCGAGCTGCGCTCTGAGCGCCAGTCGGTTGAAGCCGTCATTGTCTGTCTGTCCCTGCCAGATTCGCCTAAACAATCGTTCAAAGTCAGATTTGCTCTTTCCAATCTCAATGTCGCGCTGGTCATGATCGGCAAGATCAAAAATATGAAGAAAGACCGTCCGGCCGTTTGTGCTTTGGATTCGAAAAGGGTTTTCCGTCAGTACGTGAAGCCCGAGGTTTTCGATGACGGGCAGTACATCTGACAACACCACGGTGCTCTCAGGGGAATACAGTCTCAGTTGTGCCTTGTGGGCGGCATATCCTGGTGGTTGGTGAAGCGCAATTTCGAGCTTCGCCTCAGCGTCGGTCTTCATGATGAGAGCAAGATGATCAAGCCCCTCGGCCGGGGAGAAGTCTTCACGAAAGGCAGTGGGAAAAGACTCTGCCCACTCGTCGGCCAGCGCCAGGCCTTCTCCCTCTCCGTGAAGCTCTTTGAGCAGAAGGCCCAGTTCATCAGGCCAGGAGCGCGTTAACTCTCTGATCCGGGATTCGACCTGGTTCAATTCAGGAGAGAGCGCGGTCCGGGGATCGACACTGATGAGGTAGTGAATGCGGGTCAGTACCGATTCCGAGAAGTACACATTAAATTCATAAGACTGGCCACCGTAAGACGCCATCAACGCGCCGCCGACTTTTTGCCGTAAGCCACTATTGAAGCGTTCGCGGGGCACAAAGACCAGGCACGAATAAAACCGTGAGAAACGGTCTCGCCGCACGAATACCCGGGTTCGCTGACGCTCCTGCAGATCAAGCATTCCCATTGCCGTGTCGTAAAGCTCGTCCTGGGTAATCTGGAAGAGATCGTCTCGAGGATACCGCTCGATCAGATTCTGCAGCACCTTGATGCCATGGCCTTGTTCCGGAAGGCCGCTACGGGTCAGTACGTACTGAAGTTTTTGCCGGGAGCCGGGAATATCCATCACGCTGCGGTTGTATGCACCGGCGGCAAAAAGACCGACCAGACAGGTTTCTCTGATGAGGTCACCGATGGAATTTCGGTGACGTACGAAAAGAACGTCCATATAGGCCGGCCGGTGTACTAGAGATCGTTTACTGGATTTGGTGATCATCACCGGCTCGCTGTCTTCGGGATCACTTGTGATGTTGTCTGGCAAGACCGAAAGCCGATCGGCCAGATCAAGATCGCTGCGTGGTTTCAGGATCCCTAGCGCTGAGGCTGCCTGAGGAGACAACGAAGCGTCTTCGTCAGAGGACAACTCGTAGCGGATGGCTCCCAGAAAAGTGAAGTTCTCCTCGCCGATCCATCGACACAACGCAGAGGCCTCTGAGTCGGCATTGTTGTCTTCCGGTGTATCGGGGACACGAAGATCGTCTACCAGTGAGAAGGCAAGTTCGCGCATGGCGGCGCGATCATCATTCGCCGCCGAGACCGTGCTCAGGACCCGGGACAATTCGGAAACGATACGGTCGAGTCGTTCGGTCCGAAATTCGCGGCTGATCTGGAAACACAGAAAGGATTCAAAGGCCGCGCCAGCCGCATCGTGATTCAGTGCCAAAAGGTGGCCGTTTTCATCTCGACTCACCTTGACCACAGGGTGGATGGTGAGCTGAATGGTGTAACCGAGTCGGTTCAGGGCCATCGACGCGGAATCGACCAGGAAAGCCATGTCGTCGACTACCGCTTCGACAACCGTGAAAGAACTCGCTTGCGGGCTTTGGCCCTCGGCTGGGTTATGGGCGCGCAGCAGAAATTGCCCGGGTTGTCTCTGCTTGGCGAGGTCGAGGTGAGCGAGTGCGCTCGAATAAAGCGCCTCAGGATTGGATCGCGCAAGATCATCGGAGGGAATCCGATGAAAATAGGTTTCAAAAAAAGATTGTGCGAGGCCTGATTTCTCAGGGGTGAGCCGCTGCCTCGCCCAGTCACTGAGCTTTTCGATCAGTCTATTGCGGTCAAATGAAGGGGTTGCCGCCATCAGGAACAACGTTTTTGAGGTCGGAGTAACTCATTGGCCATTGATGCTGGACTATACGCCAATTCCTGCGGTTTTAGGTCTCGTTGCGCGACGCGTCGTGAAATTTTCGGTGCGTTAAGTTTTCTTCGGCACCACGGTAAACTCTCAGGAGTCGTTTTTTCAGCGGCAGTTTCACCAGAGCAACATCATGACCGAGCAACCCTTGTGGCAACCGGCTCCCGAGCAGATTGCGAGCACCAACGTGACCCGTTTTGCGCGTGAGGCCTCGTTGCGCTGGGGTCGGAACTTCGAGGAGTACGTAGACCTGCATCGTTGGTCGGTTGAAGCGCCCGAAGAGTTCTGGCTCAACATCTGGGACTGGACGGGGGTGATCGGAACAGGAGACACGGAACCGGTCGTCGTTGACCGGGAGCAGATGCCCGGCGCCCGCTGGTTTCCCAACATCCGACTGAATTTTGCGCAAAACCTGTTGCGTCGGCAGGATGCGGCTTTGGCCTTGATTTTTCAGGCTGAGGATAGGGTCACACGTTCCCTCAGCTTTGCCGAGCTCTATGCCCAGGTCGCCCGCCTTGCGGACGGTCTTAAACAGGCGGGGGTAGTCCCCGGTGATCGGGTCTGTGGTTTCATGCCGAATATGCCGGAAACCGTTGCTGCAATGTTGGCAAGTGCATCCGTAGGGGCAGTGTGGTCTTCATGTTCTCCGGACTTCGGCGTCCAAGGCGTCCTGGATCGCTTCGGCCAAATCTCTCCCAAAGTACTCTTCAGCGCCGATGGCTACTGGTATAACGGCAAGACTCACGACTCGCTTGAGAAACTTCGTGAAATCACCGATGGCCTGCCGTCGCTTGAGCACACTGTGGTCGTGCCATTGATTTCGGATAAACCAGAACTGTCCTCGAATCCCGGTGCCAGGCTGATTACGGATTTTGAAACGGATGCGATGCAGATTGATTTTGAGATCCTGCCTTTTGATCATCCGCTTTACATCATGTACTCGTCAGGCACGACAGGCGTGCCTAAATGTATTGTGCACGGGGCTGGAGGATCCCTCCTCAAACATCTCGTGGAGCAGCAGCTGCATGTCGACCTGCGCCCGAACGATCGACTGTTCTATTTCACAACCTGTGGCTGGATGATGTGGAACTGGCTGGTCTCTGGGCTGGCAAGTGGTGCCACCGTAGTGTTGTACGATGGTTCACCGTTCTTTCCTGACGGCAATGTCGTGTTTGATTTGGTGATGCGGGAGCAAGTGGGCGTGCTCGGTACTTCTGCCAAATATATTGATGCGATTGCCAAGGCAGGCCTGAGACCGCGCGAGACGCACGATCTTTCCCATGTCAGAACGATTCTTTCGACGGGTTCTCCGCTGATTCCGGAGAGTTTTGACTATATCTACGATGCGGTCAGTGACACCGCGTGTCTGTCGTCGATTTCCGGGGGCACAGATATCATGGGATGCTTCATCGGCGGGAACCCCAATCTGCCGGTCTGGCGCGGGGAAATCCAGTGCCCCATTCTTGGCATGCAGATAGAGGTCTGGAATGACGGGGGCGCAAAGGTGCCGGATGGAGAAAAAGGCGAGTTGGTCTGCGTCAACGCTTTTCCCTCAATGCCGATCGGATTCTGGGACGATCCAGAGGATTCAAAATTTAAAGCCGCGTATTTCGAGAAATTTCCAGGTGTCTGGTGTCATGGGGATTATATTTCCGTCACCGAGCACGGCGGGATTGTCGTTTTCGGTCGATCGGATGCCGTGCTGAACCCCGGAGGTGTGCGAATCGGCACGGCGGAGATCTACAGGCAAGCCGAGCGTATTGAGCAGGTGTTGGAGAGTCTGGTGATCGGACAGCAGTGGAAAGGAGATGTGCGAGTGGTGCTGTTCGTCCGTTTGCGCGAAGGGGAGGAGCTCGATGACGCACTTCGGGCAAGAATCTGCAGTGAGATCCGACAAAACACCACACCCCGTCACGTACCTGCCAAGGTGATTCAGGTGGAGGATATTCCCCGGACCAAAAGCGGGAAGATCGTTGAGCTGGCAGTTCGTAAGATCGTGCACGGTGAGCCGGTGCTCAATCGGGAGGCGCTGGCCAATCCGGAGGCGCTGGATTTATTCGCTAACTTGCCGGAGTTGGATGTTTAATGTGTCGGGACTCAGCCGCCGGGCAGGCCAATGATGCGGTAGCCCTGCGGTACCATCAGGCGCAGTGACACATCAAGCCGGTCGACTGCTGTCAGCGTGGCGGAGAATGTGCCGGAAGCTTTTTCCAGGCGGATCGGCAGGGAAGAGGAATCCGCGAGGCCGAGCGGGGGCAGGACAAACCCCATCGATGACAACAGCGCACTTGCAGACAGCTGCAGCTCCTGAACGTAGGCCGCGAGCGCTGTGAGGGTGTGGAAGTCCGCCGGCGCGATGCCAAGTCCGTTGTTGTCTGCCACACAGCTTCGACCGATTGCCCGCTCTTCGCGGCGGATCTGCCACCATTGGCAGCGAATGCCTGCTGCATCGCCTCGCTGGCCGAGGTGCTTGAGTTTGATTGAGCCGCCGGCGAGCGCATCTGGATCGGGAATGCCCAGGCTTTTCAGCATCTCATCCAGTTGTTCGCGTTTTTCCTCCGAGAGGGTTTCGCGTTGAGCCATCAAACTTTGCGCGATACCAGAGAACTGATCTATCGATTGGCGCAATACGGCAGGATCAACGCGTGTTAGCTCTTTGCGCGCATGCCGTATGAAGTAAACCTCACGGTTGTCTGAGATAAACAGCACTTCCTGACGTGGCATTCCGGAATGGGTAAGCCGAACGCGGCCGTCGCTGATAACAATCTGGGCCTTACCTGCAATGCCATGATCGACAGTATCGACAATCAGCCGGGTGGTTGCCTGGACAGGCATGATGACGCCCGTCAGCGAGCAAAAGCCAAAAAGAGCAAAGGCAATGCTGGGAATACGTCTCGGGAAAGATAAGATCAAGACAAAGCTCTGGATTGTGATCAGGCGCTAAAGCCTGAAGGATGCTTTCTGGCCGCTGTAATCAGCAGAGTGTAATTGATGGGGAAAAGCTGTGTTTTCGGCGCGGCTTTGGGTATCAGGTATCATCCGAAGCCGGCGCGGTGAGGTTCAATGCGGAGTTTTAACTCCGCGGGATGCGGCAGAACGCGGTACGGGTCACCCGGATTGACTTTCGTTGGAGCCAACTCGAACAAACTGCAATTAAACTGAAACAATAAAGAAAGCACAGGACCCATGATCACCAATATTTATGGCAAACAGTTAAGTGACCTAGAGAAGATGCGGGTCGAGGAAAAAATCCGTCACGTCAAGGACGCAATCCCTGATGACGTCTATCAGGTTCTCACAACTGAGTGGCGGCGATTTGTCACCAGGTCCGTGGAGCAGGGCCAGGGAGAAATGAAGCTTGAGGAGTTCGATTACTATTTTGAACTTTTCATGAAGTTTCCCCATTGATCTGAAGCGCTTGTCTCTTTTATGACGTATCCGGATATCGACCCCATCGCAATCAGTATTGGGCCGATTGCGATCCACTGGTACGGCCTGATGTATCTCGTCGCATTTTCGGCTGGAGGTCTGCTCGGCAGATACCGGGCTCGTCGAATGCCGGGGCAATGGACGAACACGCAGATCTGGGATCTCGTTTTCTATATCGCCGTCGGTGCGGTGCTCGGCGGTCGGCTCGGTTATGCGATCTTTTACAACACAGGCTATTACCTGTCACATCCTATCGAGATTTTCTGGGTATGGACGGGGGGTATGTCTTTTCATGGAGGCCTGATCGGGGTCGTCCTCGCTGTCGGACTTTTTGCGCGTCGATCACAGCGACGCTTTTTTGAGGTGGCTGATTTTCTTGCGCCGCTTTGTGCGCCGGGTCTTCTGGCAGGCCGAATCGGCAACTTTATTAATCAGGAGTTGTGGGGGCGGGTCAGTGATGTTCCCTGGGCGATGGTGTTTCCTGCCGGTGGGCCGCTGCCGAGACACCCGTCCCAGTTGTATGAAGCGGCTTTAGAGGGCGTCATTCTTTTCGTTATTGTCTGGAGTTTTTCGGCGAAACCGAGGCGGCCCGGCCAGGTAAGCGGTCTCTTCCTGCTGGGTTATGGCGTCTTCCGATTCTTTGTGGAGTTCTATCGTGAGCCGGATGTCCATCTTGGTCCGGTGGCGCTTGATTGGGTGACGATGGGTCAACTCCTGAGCGTCCCGGTAATCGTGGCAGGGGCGTGGTTGCTGATGCGACGACCGCACAACGGAAGCCATTAATGCGGGTGTTGCTGCTGTCGGATACGCACGGCTTTGTGGAACCTTTTGTCCAGGCACTGGCACGTTCGGCTGACTGTGTCGTGCATGCCGGAGATATCGGTGGGTTGGAGGTGATCGAGGCGGTGACGCCGGTTCGGGGCAAATTGGTCGCGGTGCGGGGAAACAACGACTGGCCCGAATCCTGGCCGGGCGCAGCGAAAGCGGGCGTTCTGGATCTGGGAGAGGTTGCCGAGGTGGATCTTCCCGGAGGCCTGTTGGTAGTCGAACATGGTCACCGCATCTGGGATACCCGTCACTACCATAAGCGCCTTCGAGCAAAATATCCTAAGGCCCGCGCGATTGTCTACGGACACACGCATATCCGCTGTGCAGATCTGGATCAGGCGCCGTGGGTGTTGAACCCTGGCGCTGCAGGCCGCGAGCGTACCAAAGGTGGTTCTTCCTGCATCCTGCTCGAAGCAGGCCGCCATAAATGGAAAGTGAGTGAGTATCGAAACGGACAGATCAGCGCGTCTGATTGTCACCGTGCTTAAACCCGACTAGCCACAGCGCGTCGCGTTACAAGGACTTTAAGATTGTGACGGTCAGTTGTCTTGTCTGATGAGAAATTCTCGAACGATAGGCAAGATGCGCTCGGTTGCCTCGATAAAGATAGCGTGTTTGAGGTTATCCAGGATAACGAGTTCGGCGTTGGGCAGGGCATCTGTCATTTCCCGATTGAGTCGGGGGTTGCAGCCGCCGTCTTGGGCACCGGTGACCAGTTGGCAGGGCACCGAGATCTCATGAAGCCATGGTGCCATCTCGGTTTGTGCATAGATATCGAAGACATTCAGGAAGACATCGGCCGGGGTGTCGATAACCTGCTGTTTTCGTTTCTCAATGAGATCAGGTCGTTCGGCAATAAATTCATCCGTGAACCAACGCGCAGACAGGGTATCGAGCACTCGTGGAATGCCTTTTCTCCGCATCGCGCTGACGACTGCATTGACCTTGGCGCTGTCATCGGGCGTTCGAAAGGCCGCGGTAGACCATAATCCCAGGGAACGGACCCGATCGGGATAGCGTCTCGCATAGGCCGGGCCGATCATCCCTCCCAGCGAGTGGCCTGCGAAGTGCGCGCGCTCAACACCGAGCGCCGATCGCAGGGCCTCCAAATCGTCGACCAGATCGTGCAGGCTGAAGGGAGTGTCTGGTGTGGGGCTTTCACCGTGACCACGAAGATCGTAACGGATGCAGGTGAAGCGGTCCTTTAATCCTTCAACCAGCCCAGCAAAAGTTGCCCGCCGGGCGCCGATCCCGTGAATCAGGAAGAGCGCTGGACCTTCTCCTTCTATCGTGTAAGCACAGTGAATTGCCATAATTCAGTCCAGTCGTCGGTAATTTAAGCAACGTCACGACTGAGCGAGCGAATGTGCGGCATGACCTCTTCGCTGAATCGGCCCATCATCTCCAGGGTCTCAGATTGATCCTGGCCAAAGTTGGAGGACGCAATCACCTCACTGATGCCCAGTTCGGCATATTCTGAAAGACGGTCAATCATTTCCTGGATGCCACAGATAAGGACATTTGCTCCGAGTTGTTCAATAGACTGGGTTCGGGGCAGGGGTTTGATGACCCCCTCTTTGACGATTCCTGGACCTCCAAAGACATTATCAAAGCTCTGGTAGTAACGGTAGGCGAGGGCGGTCTTGTTCTGGGTATCCGCATCATTTTTGGTGAGATAAAGCCCCCGCTGAAGCGACAGGCGCGAGCGGGAATGTGTGCCGGCTAAAGCCCTGCCCCTGAAGAATGCGCTGACCTGCTCTACGAGAACATCATGATTTGCGCCAAGCGGGGTAGTCTGGATGTGATAGCCCTTCGCTGCCATGGCTTCGATCCCGCCCGGTGCCATGATGGCAAGTGCAATGGGAATCGGGTCTTCAGGTCGCGGCATCACGGTGAGGGGTTCGAAATGGTAATGCTCGCTATCCCAGGAAACCTCATTTTCCCAGAGAAGGGCCTCGAGCACCTGAAGACTTTCCTCAAACTTCGGTTTGGTGGTCTCGAAAGTAACTCCCATGCGGTCAGTTTCATATTCGAAAGCGCCTTTGCCCACACCCAAAACCAGTCGGCCATTGCACAGCGTTTGGGCTTGAATCACTTCGCCGGCAAAGATGCGCATGTCGCGCAACGGCAGCTGGCAGACTGACGTGGCGATCTCGATTCTCTCCGTATGAGCGGCGACCTTGACCGCAAACTGCAGCGGTGAGGGCATAAGGAGAATATTGACGAGGTGGTGCTCGGGGATGGATACCCCCTGGTAGCCGCAGGATTCAGCGTGCACAGCCTGTTCCAGCATCTCGCGATACAGACGTTTTGCGCCGATGCTAGGGTCGAGCAGGTGACTGTTTAAAAAGTGTGAGAATTCCATAAGACGCCGAGCCACGCTTTAAACAACGAATCTTACATGAGGACAAAGAGGAGGGTCCTTCAAGAGCGACCTCGTGTCTAGTAACTATTGCAGACCGATCGTCAGGCTCCAAGGAAAGCGGCTCACTCTTTTCTGTGATGTAGATGTATGATTGACTGAGTTCTGTGCGAGGTTCGCCTGCGTTATTGAAACCGAAGAGACGGAGACACTGTGAGCAATTTGCCAACCACGATGGCCGCGATCGTTTTGACTGGTCACGGAGATCTCGACAAGCTCGTCTACCGCAAGGATTTTCCAGTGCCTGTCCCCGCTTCGGGAGAAGTCTTGATACAAGTGACGGCGTGTGGTCTGAACAATACTGACGTGTGGGTTCGGAAGGGTGCTTACGGTACCGATGAAGATCCTAGTGCGGTAGCTTCATGGCGACGAAGTGCATCTGAGCAGACGTTGACGTTTCCCCGAATCCAGGGCGCGGACTCTGTCGGGATAATCGCTGCGGTCGGGGCTGGCGTTTCTGCAGACCGTATCGGACAGCGTGTGATGGTTGATTTCAGCATCTATAACGATCACGGCGATAGTCTTGCCGATATCGACTATATTGGGCATGGCCGCGACGGAGGATTTGCCGAATTTATTGCTGTTCCGGACGAAAATGCCCATATCGCGGACAATAATCTGACAGATGCAGAACTTGCCACTTTCTGTTGTGCCTATCTTACGGGTGAGCATATGCTTGACCGTGCGGAAGTGCGGGCGGGCGAACGTGTCCTAATTACCGGCGCATCAGGTGGCGTGGGGTCTGGTCTAATTCAACTTTGTCGTGCTCGCGGTGCAATCCCTTATGCCATAACCAGCGCGTCTAAACTGCAAGCAGTAAAGGCGCTAGGTGCGCAAGGGGTCATCGATAGAGCGAGTCCCAGCCTCATCGATGCCACTCATCAAGTTCTTGAAGGCCATGCTGTGGACGTGGTTGCCGATCTTGTGGGAGGTGAACTCTTCAATCCACTGCTGCAGTTGCTGCGCCCCGAGGGTCGCTATTCAACAGCAGGCGCTATTGGGGGGCCCTTGGTACAGCTGGATCTCAGGACGATATACCTGAAACACCTTGCTATTCATGGCTCCTCTCAGGGCACACGTGGCGCCTTCCAGAGACTGATGGACTACGTCAATACTGGTCGGATCAAGCCCATTCTGGACAGTCAGTTCAAGTTGTCCGACTTTCATGAGGCGCAGACCTACTTCATGAAAAAAAATTTCGTAGGCAAAGTCGTTGTCGTTCCGGATGCACAGTGGCCGAACGGTATCCGAGATCAGTAAGCTAAGTACCGAAAGACTAGTATCAGGAGAAAGCATCTATGCTTGAACACGCAAAGAATCGCCTGAAGGAACTGCAGGAACACCTCCAGGATGCCAAAGTCGACGTCGCTCTTCTGACCGATGAGAGCACGATTGCCTACTACGCAGGATTTTGGGGATATCTGTCGGTAGAGTTTGGACGCCCCACTTTCCTGATAGTTCCGGCAGACGGAGATCCTGTTGTGGTAACGCCGCTAATGGAGAGTGAAATGGTGTCGGCTATGACATGGATTTCTGATGTACGAACCTGGGAGGACGCAGGATCCAACCATTGGGAAAACGTGCTCTCTCAGATTTTTAAGGTCTTCCCCCGCCGCTTAGGAGTCGAGAAAACGGTACTGCCCGGTTTAGTGCTTAGTTGGCTTGAGAGCGCATCAGACGAGGCTCAATTGTCAGATGTCTCTCCTCTGATTGCAAAGATGCGTACCGTGAAGTCGCCATTTGAGATCGGAATAATGAAGCAGGCAGGCCTGGTTGCTGCCGCCATGATGGGTGCAGCCCAGGAGGCTCTCGCCGAAGGGGTTCCGGAGTATGAGGCGGCGTTGGCAGTGATTAACGCCGGAACCCGCGCAGCGGCAGATTTCTTGACGGACAAGGGTTGGGAGCAGTTTGTGTCGCCAATGATTCATAACCTTCAGATCATGCAGTCTGGTATGGACACTTCAATGGTGCACAGAAGGGCGAGCGTCAAGAGGTTGCAGGCGGGCGATCCGGTGTACTTCTGTTTCTGCAACATGGCCCAGTTCAAGCAGTACAAGTTGGGCTTCGATCGAATGTTTAACATCTCTCATGTCTCTGATCAGGCAGCGGATGTTCAGCAAGCAGCGATCGATGCACAGCAGGCGGCTTTGAGCGTGCTACGTCCTGGGATAAGAGCCGAAGCCGTCGCAGCAGCGGCTAATGAGGTTTATCAGGATAGGGGGTACGCCTCTAGTTATCGAACAGGTCGATCTATCGGAATGGCGTACCTCGAAACACCGGAGCTCAAATCGGGGGACACCACTGAATTGAAAGCAGGGATGACCTTTGCTGTCGACGGTGGTATCTCGATCGATGGTCACTACGGCGGGCGGATTGGTGATTCGGTAGTGGTCACGTCCGATGGATTTGAGTATCTAACCGAGTACCCTCGCGAGGTGGTGGTGATCGGATGACTGGACATGCATGCTCCTGTGAATCCGAACTCGGCTTATCGTCAAATTCGAGGATTAGGTATGAAGCATGATGTCTTTTGGGTCGATGCGTTCAGTGCGGAGCCATTCGGTGGCAATCCGGCTGTGGTTTGTGTCGGAACCGATGATTTATCAGACACGCAGTTTCAGCATCTTGCAAATGAATTCAATGTCTCCGAGAGTGTTTTTATCTCAGGTGATAAGGGTGAATATTCCATCCGCTGGTTTACTCCAACCAAAGAGCTCCCGCTGGTGGGTCATGCCACGCTTGCAGCGGCCCATGTGGTGTTCTCTTCGCTCGAACCTGACCGATCTGAGGCGCGTTTTTTTTCAGCCATGAGCGGTGAGTTGGCTGCATTTAAGGATCAGAGAAATGTTGCGATCGTTTTGCCCGCCGATGATCCTGTCAGCTGTGATCCGCCAGATGCCCTGATTCGCGGACTCGGGTTGATGCCAGCCGTAACTCTAAAGGGCCGCCATTATATTGCGGTGTTGGACCATCCTGATGAAGTAGCCTCGGTCGAGCCGGACCTCGATGCGTTGCAGACCTTAGATCTGTCGACAATTGCAGTCACGGCAGCTGGTGGGGATTCAGACTATGTCCTGCGTTTTTTTGCCCCAGCTAATGGTGTCCCGGAAGATCCGGTCTCGGGAGTGGCCCAGTGTTCACTGATTCCGTACTGGGCGTCAAAGCTTGGAAAAACGGAATTGAGCTCAAGACAGCTTTCCCCAAAAGGCGGTGAGATGCACTGCAAGCTACTCGATGCTGGCGTGCAGATCGCTGGTCCCTGTTGTACGATTTTCTCCGGCGCCCTTGAAAACTGTTGAATTCGATTAAGGACTGAATGAGGCTGGAGGATCTGCGACAGCGGTTCCTTTTTAATTCCACCCTGACAAGTCTGCGCTTGCGAAGTAATATCTCTGATCGCTTTATTAGTCACTCGGGCACACCCACCAAGGTTTTGGAGTCTTTCCTAGAAATCCCATGCTGGATCGGGCAGCCATACTTTAATCTCAACCGCGAGGAGGAAGCGAATGAGTCAAACTGAAGGATTCGGTGCCTATACCGATTTCGGCAAACTGCGTACCGCGATCGTCGGCAGCGCAGAGGGGCTTTCCCTGCCGCCGTTCAATCCAACACTGCACCACTACAACGAAGAAGTGCAGGCCGCGCTGAAGGCGAGTGGTGACCAGCCGCTGGACATCGCCAAGGCAATGCCGGAGCGCTGGGAGAAAACGGCAGAGCAGTTGGATAGCCTTGCGGCGCTCTATGAAGCCAATGGTGTCAAGGTCCATCGCCCGAGGCCCTACAGTGAGGAAGAGCGGCTGTACCTTGCTGAGGCGCAGCCCGGGGCTTCCCTGCTTTATCCAGCTGACCCGGTCTATACCGTCGGCAAGCATTATCTGGAAGTGAATATCCGAAGAGCCTATCGGCGTAAAGAGGTTTTCCCGTTGCGGGAGATCGTCGCGCCGCTCATCGTGTCGGATCCCGAAGCCCATCATGTGATCATGCCGGCCGTACAGCCTTTCGCTCCGTCCAGTGGCGGGCCGGGCCCCTATCTCGAGGGCGGTGACATCATCTGTTATCAGAATCACCTGTTCGTGGGAGAGTCTGACATTGCCACCAACCGCGCGGGAACAGATTGGTTCGCAGACTACATCGAGCCCTTCGGTTACCAGGTACACCCGATGCCGATGCATGGCACCATCCTGCATCTTCTCGGCACAATGGTGCTGGTGGCGGAAGGGGTATTGCTGCTGTATCGGGATGAATTAAAGGAGCCGCTACCGGCGCCGCTGGCGCACTGGGATGTCATTGACTTGACCGAGGAAGAAGCCAGAGCCTATGCCACGGTCGGCGTCAGTCTGGATGAAAAGCGCTATATCATCCCTGCCGGAATGGGTCGGGTGTGTGACGAACTCGCCAAACGCGGTGTCGAGCCCATCGAAATTGCCTACGATCACGTCAGTTACTGGGGTGGCTGTGTTTCCTGTTCAACCCATGCAATCCTGCGGGATCCCTAAAACATGAGCCCGCCTGAGATAGATCTGGCGCCGGAGTTAATCGGACAGGTGCTGGATGCGGTGGACAAGGGGTTTGAGCGACAACTGGCGTTTACCCAGCAGATGATGTCGCTCGACTCGACCCGCGGCAATGAGCATCGGGCTCAGGCATGTTTTTATGAAGCGCTTGAATCGCGCGGCTTTGAGATGGATCAATGGTCCATTGATATTGCCGAGATAGAAGACCATCCCGGGTTCTCTCCGGTCAAAGTCGACTACGACAACGCGGTGAACGTAGTCGGAACCCATACGCCGGTCGAGATCAAGGGCCGCTCCCTGATACTGAACGGACACGTAGATGTCGTGCCGACGGGGCCGGTGGATATGTGGACCCACCCGCCGTTTGAGCCCTGGATCGAAGGGGACTGGCTGTATGGCCGCGGCGGCGCAGACATGAAGGCAGGCCTTTGCGCCAATTTCGCAGCACTGGATGCGCTCAAGACCCTGGGTTGGCAACCCGCCGCTCGCGTGCATTTGCAGTCGGTTACCGAAGAAGAGTGCACCGGAAATGGCGCACTGTCTGCATTGGTGAGAGGCTATCGGGCGGATGCGGCACTGATTCCGGAACCTGAGGAGAACATGCTGGTGCGGGCCAATACCGGTGTCATCTGGTTTCGGGTCCATGTGCGCGGCAGACCGGTTCATGTCCGTGAGGCAGGTCAGGGGGCAAATGCCATTGAAGCCGCGGTATCAATTATCCCGGCGTTGAAAACGCTCGAGTGCGAGTGGAACGATGCACGCTCGGAGCATCGCTATTTTGAATCGCTGGAGCACCCGATCAATTTCAATATCGGCAAGATCGTCGGCGGTGACTGGGCTTCTTCCGTCCCCTCATGGTGCACGTTCGATGTGCGGGTGGCGATTTATCCCGGCGTGGATCCTCGTGATGCCGCCAAGGAGATTGAAGCGTGTATCGGGGCGCATGCTAGCAACCATCCTTTCTTGCGCGACAACCCGCCTGAAGTGGAGTACAACGGATTTTTTGCCCGCGGCTATGTGCTGGAGGAAGGCAGCGACGCTGAGAAGGTGTTGGGCCAGGCCCACGCGGCGAGCTTCGGAGCCAGTCTTGAATCTTTTGTGACCCCGGGATATCTCGACGGCAGGGTATTTGTGCTCTATGACGATTGCCCGTGTCTCGTGTATGGCCCCGTGTCCCGGGACATCCACGCCTTTGATGAAAGGGTCAGTCTCGCATCCTTAAAGCGAGTAACCGGAACGATCGCACTTTTTATCGCTTCCTGGTGCGGCCTTGAACCCGCTACTCCTCAGGATCGTCCCCTCGCTTAACTTGCATCGAAAGGCCGACCTGCTCACGTGCGGTGCGAGGCAGCTCACCGATCGCTTTTCTTCCAAAACGCCGGGTGATCTCGTCGAGTGTCTGATTGAGGGTTTCCCTCTTTGATTTCGTTTCAGCACCGAAAAGTGGCAGTTGGTCCGCAGACTCTGCCGTCAGTCCGGTACAGCCGACCCCGATCAGGCGGATCGCTTCTTTGGGGCCGGATCGATACAGAAGCTCTGTTGCCTGCCTGGCAATGGTGTGACCATCATCAGTGGGTTGCGGCAGCGTGACCCGGCGGGTAAACACGGGATACCCTCGAACACCGGGCCCGGTTCTCTTGGCAGATTTAAATTTCAGGACGACGGTATGGGCGCGTACCTGGTCGTGTCGGAGACGTCGGGCGACAGACTCCGCGTGCTCGCGGATCAGCGGTTCGAGCTGCTGATAGTCAGAAATGTCTTGGCTGAAAGTGTGTTCCTCACTGTAGGAGACGGCTTCGCGATACGGCTCTACCTCGCGAACATCTTCGCCGCGCGCCAATCCCGCAATCTCGATTCCCCATTCGCCAAGCAAGTCACGCAGCGTGTCATCATCGGCCTTGGCGACATCCCCGATCGTCTCAAACCCCAGTGTTTTCAGCTTTTCTTTCGCAACGGGTCCCACACCCCAGATCCGGCTGACCGGCAGGGCCTTAAGAAAGTTTTCGACTTCACCCGCTCTAACTTCAAGCAGGCCATCAGGTTTTGCCCCTGCGCTCGCAATCTTGGCGACCATCTTGACTGGTGCGATGCCGACCGAGACGGGGAGCGACAAGGCTTCACGGATCCTGCTGCGAAGTTGTTCTCCTACCTCTTGCGCTGGACCCATAAGTCGAGTGCTACCGGTGAGGTCGATAAAAGCCTCATCCAGCGATACGCGCTCCACGACGGGCGAAAATTCTCTGAAGATCTTGAAGATGCGGGCGGACTCTTTCTTGTAGAGCGCCATGTTGCCGCGGACGAACACAAGATCCGGGCAGCGTCGACGCGCCTCGACAGACGGCATGGCAGAGCGCACGCCAAACTGTCTCGCCTCGTAGCTTGCTGCCGCCACGACACCGCGTGAACCGCTGCCGCCGACCGCAACGGGGCGGGCTCTGAGTTCCGGGTGGTCACGCTGCTCCACGGATGCATAAAAAGCATCCATGTCGGCATGCATAATGATTCGATCGGTATCGTTAGAGACAGTCATCAGCAGCGAATCTTACAGTCTATTCTGCTGCGTCGGTGAGCGCTTAGCCGGTGTTGCGTAGTCCCGCAGCAATTCCGTTGATGGAAAGCAGTAATGCCCGCTGCATCTGATCATTGCGGTCGCGGTTTTTCTCCCGTCGGCTGCGGGTAAGCAATTCCACCTGCAGCACGCTGATGGGATCGAGATAGGCATCCCGCACTTCGAGCGTACGACGCAGCATCGGTTTGTCGGACAATAGTTCCGTTCCTGTAATTAAAGTGATCATCTCCGTCGTGAGCGTGTGCTCCTCAACAACCTGATCGAATAAATGATGCAGCTTCGGATCAACCAGCCGTTCAACATAGTGACGCGCGATAGCGAGATCAGTTTTGGCGAGCGTCATTTCGACGTTTGATACGAATGTTGAGAAGAAGTGCCACTCAGCGTACATGCGGCGCAGGTCTTCCCCGCGCCCGGCTTCCATCGCAGCACGCAGACCGGTACCGGCGCCGAACCATCCAGGAATAATCTGACGCGACTGGGTCCAGCCGAATACCCAGGGAATGGCACGCAGGTCGGCGATGCCGGCCTTCGCTGCGGACCGGCGCGCGGGCCGGGATCCGATATTCATGGATCCGAGTTCCTCAACCGGTGTCGAGGTGGTGAAGTACTCTGGCAGCCCCGGGGTTTCTACAAACTGCCGATAGGCCCGGAAGGCGGCACTGGAAACCTGCTCCATGATTTCATACCAGGCCGTGATGGACATCTTGTCATGTCGCGGAGCTTTGTGGGCAAGGGAGCTTTCCAGGAGGGCGCTGATCGCAAGATTCAGGTTGCGTCGCGCAATAGCGGGCAGGCCGTATTTATCGGCGATCACCTCACCTTGCTCTGTCAGTTTAATCTCTCCATCGACGACGCCGGGAGGTTGGCTGAGAATGGAAGCATGGGTCGGGCCGCCCCCGCGGCCGATGGTTCCGCCGCGTCCATGGAACACGCGGATCCGGACGCCGGCCTCCTCGGCGACTTCCTGAATCACCCGAAGTGCTTTGTGAATTTCCCACTGCGACGTGGTGATGCCTCCGTCCTTATTGGAGTCGGAGTAGCCCACCATGACTTCCTGTTCGTCACCGCGCAGGGTCAGTAGGTGGCGATATGAAGTATTCCTGAAGAGTGTGCGAAGCGTGGGCCCGATCGATTCCAGATCCTCAATTGTTTCAAAAAGGGGAACAAAATCCAGACGGGCAACGTCCTGCCCGAGATCGACCAGGCCGACCTCCCGCGCCAGCAGCACGGGCGCAAGGATATCGTCGACACCCCGCGTCATGGACACGATATAGGCGTCGATCACCTCGTCGCCATCTCGATCCATGATCGATCGGAGCGTCCGGAAGAGCGTAAGGTTGTCATGCTCGTTATGGCCCTGGGGCGGTGCCAACGGACGACGGCTGTCGAGCTCTTCAACCAGCCGAGCCAGCCGTTGCTGTGGGGTCATGTCGCCGTACGCGACACCCAGTGGCTCAAAGAGCGCGGCCAGTGCCTCGTGATGGCGCGCCGAGTGCTCTCGGATATCGAGACTGGCAAAGTGAAAACCGATCGCACTGACAATTCGCCGAACCCGGGCAAGACGGCCGTCTGCGATCAATGCGCCTCCGTGACTGCGTAAAGAACGATCCATGGCCGCAAGTTCACTCATTAGCTGATCCGGTGAAGCGTACGCCTCGGCACCACGGTCTCGCGTTGCCAGGAGGCGCTTTTCGATAACGGCGCAGTGCAGTCGATAGGGTTCAAGCAGCCGGGCTGGTGTCAGCACATCGGAGTGCTCTGCTGTGTCTTGAGCAACCAGCTGCTCCATTTCCTCGGAGACCTGATAAAGACGCCCACTCATTGAGGCATCATCTGAGAGTTGCTTGATCTCACTGATCAGAAGGGCAATAGCGCGGTCACGCTGCAGGTCAAGCACTGCGACAGTGGTATCCGGGGAGACATTAGGGTTGCCGTCGCGGTCACCACCAACCCACGAACCAAATCGGATCGGAACATGATCCAGCCGCATCTTCTCGCCAATATCCCCAAGGGTTGCTGCGATCGTGTCAAAAAGATCAGGCAGAGCCTCACTAACGGTCTGGGAAAGGTAGTAAAGGACAAATTTGGCCTCGTCGAAAGGGTCAGGTCTTTCGTGGCGAATCTCGTCGGTTTGCCAGATGGCCTCGATCATTTCATCAATGCGGCGGTCGATGCGGTCGCGTTCGATCTGCGTACAGCGCGCATCTCCCCGCGCTTTAAGGAGATCAGCGATAGTGGCAAGTTTGTTGAGGATGGATCGCCTCGAGGCCTCTGTCGGATGCGCGGTAAAGACGGGCCGGAAATCTGATCGGTTGACCAGGTCACCGATCTCGGGCGCTGTGACGCCGGAATCAAGAAGGCTCCGGACGGTTTGACCGAAATGATTGCCTGCCCGACTACCACCCACATTGAGATCTTCGATACGATGTTCCTGCTCGGCAATATTTGCGAGATGAAAATAGACGGTAAAGGCCCGCACCAGATGAATGGCGCGGTCACCGTCCAGGCCGGCCAGGAGGTCTGTGAGTTCGGCGGTAACGCCGGTGGGGCCACCCGCCTGACGAAGCCTCTGGGCAAGGTGGCGCACTTCCTCGACAGTATCAAGAAGTGCCTGGCCGTGTTGACGGATAAGGGTGTCTCCCAGCTGATGTCCTAAACGCCGAATATCGGCCCGCAATGCCGCATCGGCGGTCTCGGCCCGAGCGGGAATGGACTCCTTGGAGTGGGCGGTGCTTGTCATGGGCGCGACAGTACGGTCATTTTCTCGCCGAGACAAGAAAAAATTTGACCTTGCCCTCAAATTGGTTTCGAGTGGGAAAAATTACGTCCGTATCAAATTTTGCCTTCATATACGGAGATGAGTGGCTCTCGTTGCCCAATTGCCATAAGTCTTTCTTGATAAGGCTAATCAGTAATCGCACTCATTTTTGCACTGAAGTCGCCGTATCCTTCGGGCCGCAAAACGAACCCGTTACTTTTTTGGATCAGGCGCGTTGTGGTTTTGGTGGGGGTTTTGGCACGCAGATGTGTTCGCCCGCCTCGATCACTGATTCCTGACTCCACAAACTGATTAACCAAAGAGAAGAGCATGAGTCATACCCGTACCCCAAAGCGCACCCGTCGATTGCAACGCAGCGAGTTGGCAGTGCCCGGCTCAAACCCCAATATGTTTGAAAAAGCCGCGGCGAGTAATGTTGATTACGTGTTCCTCGATCTTGAAGATGCTGTTGCTCCTGATGACAAGCTGGCTGCCCGGGCCAACATTATCCAGGCCCTGAGAGACATCGACTGGCGTGGCGCCGGCAAGACCATTTCCATACGTATCAACGGCCTCGATACGCACTATATGTACCGCGATGTTGTTGAGATTGTGGAGCAGGCGGGCGAGTATCTGGACACCATCCTGATTCCAAAAGTTGGTGTCCCGGGTGATGTGTATATGGTCGACGCCATGCTTTCCCAGATTGAGACCGCGGTGGGCATCAATCACCGGATCGGTCTTGAAGCGTTGATTGAAACGACGCTGGGCATGGCAAATGTCGAGGCGATCGCGACGGCCAGCGATCGTTTGGAAGCTATGCACTTTGGTGTAGCAGACTATGCCGCCAGCTGCCGGGCTCGTACCACAAACATCGGCGGTCTCAATCCGGATTACCCGGGCGACCAATGGCACGACGGTCTCTCGCGGATGCTTGTCGCCTGCCGGGCTTATGGCCTGCGGCCTGTCGACGGACCTTTTGGAGATTTCAATGATCCAGAAGGGTTTCAATTGGCTGCACGCCGTGCGGCAGCGCTGGGCTACGAAGGCAAGTGGGCAATCCACCCGTCCCAGATTGACCTGGCAAATGGTGTTTTCTCACCGCCAGCACCCGAGGTCGACAGAGCCAAGCGCATTCTTGTCGCCCTTGAGGAAGCCGCTGCGCAGGGTAAGGGTGCGGCCCAGTTGGATGGCCGGATGATCGACGCGGCATCAGCGCGCATGGCCGAGAATGTGGTTGCGATGGATGATGCGATCCAGTCAAAGGCCCACAGTTGATGCTGAGTCGGGGAGTCGACGGGATCCTGTTCAACGCGCAGCGCGCATAACACTTTACCGAGGAGGGGACGATGGATATCCACGAGTACCAGGCCAAGGCGCTGCTCGCTGATTTTGGGGTACCGATACCGCCAGGCGGCCTTGCCTACAGTCCGGAGCAGGCGCAGTATCGGGCTTCAGAGATTGGCGGCGAGCAATGGGTGATCAAAGCGCAGGTCCATACCGGAGGTCGGGGCAAGGCGGGAGGTATCCGGTTATGCCAGAGTGAGCAGGAGGTCTGGACTGCAGCTGACGAAATGCTGGGCAGCCGATTGGTGACCAACCAGACAGGTCCCCGAGGACGCGGCGTGTACCGTCTCTATGTTGAATCCGTAGCGGATATCGAGCGCGAGATTTATCTTGGCTTTGTACTGGACCGGGCGACAGAACGGGTGATGTTGGTAGCGTCCGCGGCAGGTGGAATGGAAATCGAGCAGATCGCAGAAGAAGATCCGGAGTCGATGATTCGGGTTGTGATTGAGCCGGCGGTGGGTCTTCAGGCTTTCCAGGCCCGTGAGGTTGCCTTTGCACTCGGATTGGATGCGTCTCTGGTGACCGAGGCGGCCAATACCTTAAGAGCCTGTTACCGGTCTTTCCGGGATCTTGACGCCACGATGGTCGAGATCAATCCGTTGGTGGTCACGGCTGACGGGCGCATCCTTGCGCTTGATGCCAAGATGACATTTGATGACAACGCACTTTTCAAGCATCAACGCATATCTGAGTTGCGGGATAAATCTCAGGAAGACCCCCGTGAGATGAGGGCCACCGATCGGGGGCTCAGTTACGTGGGATTGGAAGGCGATATTGGCTGCATCATCAATGGCGCCGGTTTGGCGATGGCGACCATGGATATGATCAAGCACTCGGGTGGCGAACCAGCAAACTTCCTTGATATCGGAGGTGGCGCATCACCTGAACGGGTCGCCAAGGCATTCAACCTGGTGCTTTCGGATGACAATGTCAAAGGCGTGTTGGTGAATATCTTTGCCGGGATCAACCGCTGCGACTGGGTCGCCCAGGGCGTAGTCAAGGCGATGCAGGATCTGGATATTCAGGTGCCGGTCGTGGTGCGACTCTCGGGAACCAACGTAGAAGAAGGTCGGCGGATCCTTGAAGAGAGCTCAGTGTCTCTGATCACCGCTGACACGCTGGCCGAAGCGGCTGAAAAATCAGTCGCGGCAGTACATCAGGGGGTGAGTGCATGAGCATCGTTATTGATAGCGGGACACCAGTCCTCGTGCAGGGTTTCACAGGACGGATCGGATCATTCCATAGCGAGGAAATGATCGAGTACGGTACCAACATCGTGGGCGGAGTGACACCCGGCCGGGGCGGCACGACCCATCAGGGTCTGCCGGTATTCGATACCGTTAAGGATGCAGTATCGGCGACAGGAGCCGAGGCGAGCATCGTCTTTGTTCCGCCGCCTTTTGCGGCTGATGCGATTATGGAGGCGGCTGACGGAGGTCTGCGTGCGTGCGTCTGCATCACAGACGGTATTCCCGCCCAGGACATGATGCGGGTCAAGCGCTATATGCGGCGCTACAAGTCCGACAAGCGAATGCAATTGATTGGCCCAAACTGCGCAGGGGTGATCAGCCCCGGCAAAGCCCTGCTTGGCATTATGCCGGGTCATATCTACCAGGAGGGGGAGGTGGGCATCATTGGCCGGTCTGGCACTTTGGGTTACGAGGCAGCATCTCAGCTTAAAGCCGAGGGGATCGGCGTTTCAACCAGCGTCGGTATTGGGGGTGACCCGATTAATGGGAGCTCTTTCAAGGATCACCTGGCGGCTTTCGAAACCGACCCGCAAACTCGCGTGGTGGTGATGATCGGTGAGATCGGGGGTCCTCAAGAGGCAGAAGCCGCCCAGTTTGCCCGTGATCACATGAACAAGCCCGTAGTGGGATATATCGCCGGCCTGACAGCACCCAAAGGCCGAACTATGGGTCACGCCGGCGCCATTGTTTCGGCGGCTGGAGAGTCCGCTGAGGAAAAGGTGGAAATCCTGCGCCAGTGCGGGGTCACGGTGGTAGAACGGCCGTCCGAGTTTGGATCTACCGTGAGAGAGGTGTTGGCGACGATCTCCTGAGCCAGGAACACCTAATCGGCGAGATTTAATTCCTTACCGTAGCCAAAAAGGCCCGGGGTGCCCCCGGTGTGGACGAAGAGGGTAGATTGATCCTTGCGGCTGGTGCGGACATGGTTCAGGCACGCCGCCATCGATTTTCCTGTGTAAACCGGGTCGAGCAGTAGGCCCTCACGCTGGGCGCACAGATTAATGGCCTCAAGTGTCTGCTCATTGAGTTTGCCGTAGCCAGGCTGGAATGTCTCATCGGTAATCTCGATATCTTCAGGTCTTACGGGATTCTCCAATTTGAGCAGCGCTGCGATTTCTTCGCAGCGCTGTTTTATTCTTTGTTGCTGCGAAGTTCGGTCTCGCCTGACGCAGACACCGATCATGGGTTTAAGCCAGTTATGTGACCGCAATCCAAAAAGAAGTCCCGCATGTGTGCTGCCGCTTCCTGAAGCGACGAAGATGTGACTGATTTCATCCTCCAGATTCTCCAGCTGACCCAGGAGCTCTGAGGCGGCCCGCACGTACCCCAGTGCGCCAAGCGGCGGATGGCCGGGGGCCAAAGGAATGATATAGGGTTGTCTGCCTGCGGCGCGAAGCTGGTCGGCGATCCTCTTGAGGTTGGCATCTGCCCCGTCTTCGTCCTCGCCTTGCGGATAGGTATGCAGGGTGGCACCCAGCAGGCGATCCAACAGGACGTTGCCGGATTGACGGTAGTCCGCCCCGGTATCCCCGACGCGCTCTTCAAGTTGAATGTGGCAATCAAGCCCCAGCTTTGCCGCAGCTGCCGCCGCCATGCGGACAAAGTTGGACTGGACGGCGCCTGTGATCAGTATGGTATCCGCATGCTGCTGAAGCGCTTCACCAAAATAGTATTCAAGCTGGCGGGCTTTGTTTCCTCCCATGGCAAGACCGGTACAGTCATCACGTTTGACGTAGAGCGCTCCCCCTCCCAGTGCACCGCTGAGATTGTTCAGTCGCTCAATCGGCGTTGGCGTATGGGCAAGCGGGGTTCTGGGCAGGAGTTGGAGGTTTTCGCTGATGGACATCCGAACCTGTGTTTAAGTGAGTAGTTCGCAGCGCAAATATATCGTGACGCGGTTCGAAAATGTTGGGGCGGTTACGCGCTCAAGGAGGCGCCCCCGGCCTGGGTGCGTTGCTCGATGAAGGCATCGATCTCCTCGAGAAGCAACTGATCCAGCGGCGGGGGCGTAAAGTCTGCTAACGCCGCTCTTGCAATACGATTGGCCCGCCGAGTGGCATCCACCGAGCCATTCTCGGTCCAGGTTTCAAAGTTCGACCAGTCTGAGAGCAGCGGGGCATAAAACGCGGTTTCGTACCGAGCAAGCGTATGCTGGGTGCCAAAAAAGTGTCCACCAGGTTCGATCTCATCAAAAGCGGATGCAGCCAGCGTGTCTTCGTCACAGATGACGGGCTGCATCAGGCTTGCAAACATCTGCAGCATCTCAACGTCGATAACAAATTTTTCCAAAGAAGCAGTCAGACCGCCTTCCAGCCAGCCGGCGCCGTGCAGGAGAATATTACACCCGCCCATGATGGCACCCCAACAGGACATCTGCGATTCATAAGCAGACTGCGCATCAGGTGCGTTGGACGCGTTAACGTTCGAGGTCCGAAAGGGCAGGCGATATCGGCGGGCAAGTTGACCCGAAGCAAAAGCCGCCTTGACATACTCAGGCGTGCCGAATGCTGGCGCACCGGTTTTCATATCAACATTACTTGTGAAGCCACCATACACCACCGGCGCGCCGGGTTGGACGATTTGAGCCAGGGCAATGCCGGCCAGGGCTTCTGCGTTCTGCTGCGCCAGCGCACCTGGAAGCGTGACCGGCGCCATGGCACCTGCCAGGGTAAACGGTGTCAGGATCATCGCTTGGCGCGCTTTCGCAAAGTCAATGATCCCCGCACACATCAGTTCATCGAGCTGCAGCGGCGAGTTGGCATTCACCACGGTGTAGCAGTGCACTTTCGATTCAAAGGCCTGACGGTCCATGCCGTAAGCGATCCTGAGAATCTCAAGAGAATCTGCGACCGCCTCGCGGCCGCGGGAGTAGATAAAAGTCGGCTTATCGGTCAGGGTGACCACCGACCGGGTCATATGAAGATGACGGACGTTTGTTGGCAGATCCTGCGGCTCAACCATCGGTGTCGTGAGATGGATGACATCGTAGTTTTGCGCCATCCGTAAAAGGTCACGGAATGCGTCGTGTGTCCCCGCCCGTCGTCCGTTCTCAAGATCAGAGTAATGCGGCGGGCCGCCAACGGTGGCAAAGACCAGATTGTTGTCACCAACCTCAAACCATCGGTTCGGAGAACGCCCATGCATGGTAAATGTCGGCGGCGCAGGCATGACTGTCTGAAGCAGCAAGTCAGAATCAAAGCGCACCATAAGCGTGTCTTCGCTAACGTCAAAGCCCGCGTCGCGATAATGTCCCCGGGCTTCTTCGCTCAGCACCTTGATGCCTTTATCACGCAGCAGATTGAGCGAGGCGAGATGGATCGCCTCGATTTCGTCTTCGCTGAACTGAGCAATCGGCGGGTAGGGGTTCTTTATTCGTAGCCAGGAGTCGCCCGGTTGCGGCGCGGGCCGTGACTCACTGCGACGAGGTCGTTTACGATTTCGCGCCATGAGGGTATCTAGCGATTGGGGTGATTTCTGAAGCGGAGTAGATTACCCCCGCATTCTCGCGCCTTGAGGATCCCAGGCAGGCTCGGTCAGGGTGATTGCCCCGCGCCGTTTGCCAACGACATCCACCGTCAGGGCGCCGTTGCTCTCATCAACGTCGGCATCGAGCAGGCCCATTGCGAGACTCTTGGCAGTATGGTGCCCAAAACCGCCTGACGTCACAAAACCTACCCGCTTGTCATTCTGCCAGATCGGTTCATATCCCGAGGCGTCGGCATCGTCGGCATCGATCTCAAGGGTCACCAGCCGTTGCCCCACATTCGCTTCAGATCGTTCTTTGGCCGCAGCCCCATGGCCGATAAAGTCATCGCGGGACCAGTCAATCCATCGATCCATGCCGGTCATTCCCGGAGTGCGATCCTGGGTGAATTCCGCGCTCCAGATGCCAAAACTTTTCTCCAGCCGCAATGCGTTCATAGCGTAGAACCCAAACTCTTTTATGTCTTGCCCGGCGCCGGCTTCCAGCAGGATGTCTCGCAGAGTGATGTGCTCAGCGGCACTGCAGTTGATTTCGTAGCCGAGTTCCCCACAAACCGAGAGTCGTGCCACTTTCGCACGGATCAGACCCACGTCCATCGTCGCGCAACCCATGAAGGGCAGTTCTGCATCAATGTCGTGATGGGTCAACGCGGAAAGCACTTCCCGGGATTTCGGACCTGCTAACCCAAAACCGACCATCGCGTCAGAGACATCCCGTACGTCGACCCCGTCATGGCGATGATCATCAAACCACCGCATGTGCCAGCTGCGAAGATAGTAAGACCCCATGATCCACCAACAGCCATCGCCCCAGTTGAACAGGGTGAGATCCCCTTTGAGGCGACCGCTCGGAGCGAGCATGGGGGCGAGTCTCGCCCGCCCGGGGGCTGGCAAACGGCCTGCCATGACATGGCTCAGCCAAGCCTGCGCATTGGGTCCGGTAACCTCGAACCGCGAAAAACCACTGATATCCAAAAGCCCCACGCCTTCGCGAACTGCTGTGCATTCCTTAGCGACCCGTTCAAAAGCGTTTGATCGCCGCAGCGTCGGAGTCTCAGAAAAACCCGGCTCGGCAAACATGAGAGGCACTTCAAGACCCCAGCTCGAGCCCCACTGGGCACCGGCTGCATCCATAGCTGTCCAGGCGGGCGCTTTCTTCAGAGGGCGGCCGGCAGGGAGCTGCTCGTTCGGATAGGTCATAACAAACCGTCGCGAATAAAACTGACCGGTGGTCTGCCTGATGTACTCGCGGTTGGAAGTGAATTCTCCGTAACGTGCAATATCCATCGGCCAGGCATCTGCCTCGGTCTCGCCATGGATCATCCACTCGGCGAGCGTCTTGCCGACACCGCCCCCCTGCAGGAAGCCTGCCATTACGCCGCAGGCCAGCCAGTAATTTGGTACGGCGCTGGTCGGCCCCACCAGAGGATTTCCGTCTGGAGAAAATGTGAATGCGCCATTGACCCAGTTCTTGATGCCCACTTCATTCAATACGGGATAGCGCGAAAAACCCATTTCGAGCTCGTCTGAGATGCGGTCGATATCCTCCTGAATCAGTTCGATTCCGTAATCCCAGGGGGCGCCGTCCATATTCCAATGCTTGTGGTTGATTTCGTAAATCCCCACCAGGATGCCTTTTTGGTATTGGCGCATATAAGTGAAGCCTTCAAGATCAACTGTCATCGGCAACTCAAAATCAAGATCGGCGACTTCCGGAATCGTGTCGGTCAGAAGATAGTGATGCTCAAGCGGCGATAGCGGCAGATCCAGCCCCACCATCCGACCGACCTGCTTAGCCCACAGTCCGCCGGCGTTCACGACATGTTCGGCGTGGAATTCCCCTTTGTCGGTAATCACATCCCAACTGCCGTCATTGCGTTGGTGAAGCGCTTCCACCTTGGTGTGCTCGATGACGCTCGCGCCACGTTTTTTGGCAGCACCCGCGTAGGCATGCACGGTTCCTGTGGTATCGACATAGCCCTCGCGGTCACACCAGAGCCCGCCAAGAACACCCGTCACATCCATGATGGGACATTTCTCTTTAATGTCCTGGGGGGTCATCAGGTAGCAGTCCTCGATCCCAATGGTCTGGAAAATCCGATAGGCGGATTGCAGCCATTCCCACCGGGCAGGCGCTGAAGCCACAGTGATGCCGCCCGTCATGCTGAGACCGATGTCCTGACCGGATTCGGTCTGAATCTCTGACAATAGATCGATGGTGTAGGCCTGAAGCGATGCCATGTTGGGGTCTGCATTGAGTGCATGGACGCCGCCTGCCGCATGCCAGGACGAACCTGCCGTCAGGACGGAGCGCTCCAGCAGACAGACGTCTGACCACCCAAACTTCGCCAGGTGGTACAGCACGGAGCTGCCGACGACTCCGCCGCCGATTACGATAACCCGGTATTGGTCACTCATCTCATCATTCCTCGCGCATTACAAGAACACTTTATTTGACTGATATGACTAGCCTGCCTGAATGGCGGCGATGTCGTTGTTCATTTTCTGGATCACCTCGGCGAGTGCAGCCTGCTCTGATTCATTAAGCGGCGCAAGCGGGTTTCTGGACGGTCCTGCCGGCAGCCCGCGCAATGCGGTGGCGTGTTTGATGCATTGACCGAATTTGCCCCCTTGCTCCAGAACGGACATCAAGGGAAGCATCGCCGCCATGATCTTTCTTCCCGTGATGAAATCCTGGCGGACCACGCACGCCTCATAGAGCGCAATATGAGCCTCCGGCGCGAAGTTGCCCCCCGCGCAGACCCAACTGCGCGCTCCCCATACGAAAAACTCCAGCGCCTGATCATCCGCGCCGCAGGAAAGCTGAATGTTCGGATAATCATTCGCAAGCAGATGCAGCCGATTAATATCGCCGGAACTTTCCTTGATGGCGCAGAAATTCGCTGAGGCACTAACCTGATTCAGATAATCCTCGCCCATGCCCACGCCCGTGCGCCCGGGATAGTTATAAAGCATGATAGGCAGGTCTGCGGCCTGGTCGATAGCAAGGGCGTGTGCGGCGTTCTCAGTTTCGGTGGGCAGTACATACGGCGGTGAGTTGACCAATAGCGCATCTGCACCGGTCTGTCTCGCGATCTGCGCGAGTTCAATTGAATCCTCTGTCCTGATTGCCCCCACGCCCACCATCATGGGTAAGCGGCCGTTAATCACCTGATGCGCATACTGCATCAGGTGAGTGCGCTCCTCAGCGGTCTGAGCGTAGTACTCTCCTGTGGTGCCTGCGACCACGATGCCATGGGTGCCCGCATCAATCAGGAACTCCAGGACCTCGGCAAAGCCTTCCTTATCAACTGAGCCGTCGTTATGAAAAGGCGTGATGACCGGTGTATAAATACCTTCGAACTGCATTGTGAAACTCCTTGGGTCTACGGGTAGTGCGCCACAGGTTCAAGCGCGTCGAGAATGGGTTCAACGCCCAGTCCAGGCGCATCAGAGGCTGTCATGGCGCCGTTCTGAACGCTCGGCGCGCCGGTGGCAATCTGGGTCGTTGCATATTCATGAAAAGCAGACGACTGGAACTGAAAGGCCGGCGGGGTTGAATGCGCCAGATGGGCGATTGCGGCGGTCGTAATCTCGCCGCCCCAACTGTCTTCCACGTTCATGGGTAGTCCGAGCGTGACGCAGAGGTCGCGTGCCTGGCGCGCTCGGGTTAATCCGCCGAATCGGCTGATCTTGAGGTTGATCATATCCATGGCGTTGTCGTGATATCCCTGGAGCAACGCTCCGATACTGTCCATGCATTCATCAAGCACAAAAGGCAAGTTCGTATGTTGTCGAACCGCAAGACATTCATGATAGGAAAGACAGGGTTGCTCGAAAGTCACTCGGATGCCGGTTTGCCGACCAAGGTCGGCGATGGCATCGGCGACTTGAAGCGCTTCGTGTTGTTTCCATCCGGTGTTGGCATCGGCGTTCAGCACCTCACCCGCCTGCATTTCTTGTGCGACCCGGTGAATGCGAATGATGTCAGTGGCGGGCGACTCCCCGACCTTGATCTGGAACTGTCGAAAGCCCTGATCACGGTACTCGGGTATCCGTTCTGCCATGGCGGCGGGATCCGCCCGCGTCACGACCTTATATAAGGTCACACGATCCTGCAGTTTGCCGCCAAGCAGTATATAAAGGGGGAGATTGGCCACTTTTCCCAGGATGTCCCAGCAAGCCATATCCAGTGCTGACTTCACGTAGGGATGACCCTTGAGATGGGTATCCATGACGGTGTTGATATGGTCGAGTTGCGTTGGATCATGGCCGATGAGGCTCGGTGCAAGCTGGGCGATCCCGGCGCGAACGCCGTCGGCATAAGCCGGCAGATAAGTAGGCCCGAGCGGGCAGCATTCGCCGACACCGGTTATGCCTTCATCGGTATCGATCAGCACGATCGAAGTGTCAAATCCCGCGTGCGACTGCGTCGACCAACTGTAGCTCCCCTCCCGCATGGGAAGATCTGCCCGAAACACGCGTATTTGGCTAATTCTCATGGATAATGAGTCGATCGGTTCGTGATGTAAGGGAATGTAAGTATAAGTTTGAGTTTGAGCCTGGCGGCCTATTGATCCTGCTCGCCGGCCTCGCGTCCCGACGTTATTGTCCTCGAACCCAGCCGGAATTGGATCTGAATGTCGAATTTTCGTCAAAAACTGTCGCCCGCCTCGCTCCTGATCGTTCTGTGCGTCGCACAGATTCTGTCGATGGCAGGTTTTGCCAACTTCGCTGTCCTGTTGAATGAGTTAAGTGCCCAATGGTCTTTAACAAGTACGCAAGCGGGCTGGATCGGAGGCATCTATTTTGCCGGCTACGTCGCAGCAGTGCCTTTTCTTGTAGGTCTGACGGATGTGGTCGACGCACGCCGGATTTATCTTTTTGGATTGCTTTGCGGCATCGCGGGCTCTTTTGGTTTTGCCCTTTTTGCCGACGGCTTCTGGAGCGCCATGGCGTTTCGTTTTCTGGCGGGCGTGTCCCTTGCAGGAACCTATATGCCGGGTTTGCAAATCCTGAACGATAGGCTCGAAGACAATCATCGTCAAAAGGCATTGCCCTGGTATCTCAGCGCTTTCAGTCTTGGAACGGCGGCGTCCTTTTACTTCACTGGACTGGGAGCAGATGTCCTGCCCTGGAGTGATGTATTTCTGCTTGCCGGCGTTGCGCAATTCATCTGCCTGGTGTTGGTTTACTTCGCTATTGCAGAGCGACTGCCCGAGCGAGGCAAATCCTCTGATCGGCATCCGTTGGATTTTCGTCCGGTCTTCAGGAATCGCCCGGCTGTCGCGTATATCTGGGGATACACGGGACACACTTATGAGCTGTTTGCCTGTCGGGCCTGGATCGTGGCCTTTTTGCTATTTGCCGCTGCGGCATCAGACACTGTGGTAACCCGAGAGACGGTTTCTGGATATGCCGCATTTTTCAGTCTTCTCAGCATGCCGGCGAGTCTCCTTGGTGCCCATCTGTCATTGCGTCGGGAGCGAAAACAGATCATCTCGACCGTCATGATGCTTTCCGTTATCACCGGGTCTATTCTGGGATTTATCGGTGCGCTGCCGTTTATCATTGTATTGCTGCTTGCAGGTCTTTACTCTGCCTTGATTATGAGTGATTCAGCAGCGCTGACTGGGGGCGTGGTGGCTGCCGCTCGAGAGGACGAGCGAGGCGCAACGCTCGCGATGCACTCAGTGCTTGGATTTTCTGGTGGTTTTTTGGGTCCGCTGGTAGTTGGATTGGTGTTGGATTTGACGGCGGGGTCGGGATCGCTCGTCGGATGGGGTTTTGCCTTTATGGCCATGGCCGCAGGATCCGGGGTCGCCCTTCTTGGGATGCGCTGGCTGCTCCAAAAAGAGCGGCAATGAGGGGAGCGGGCGTAGGTGGGCGTAGATAAACAGATAAAAGATGAAATACAGATCTCTTGATATCGGTGTGATTGGTGGCGGCCTTTTGGGCTCAGCCTTTGCCTACGGGTTCAGCCAGCGTGGGCTGAATGTGGGCCTCATTGACGAGGGAGACAACGCCGTGCGTACGGCTCGCGGCAATTTCGGCCTGGTCTGGGTTCAGGGCAAAGGGAAGGGCATGCGGGAATACGCCCAGTGGTCGCTCAAGTCGGCGAATGCGTGGTCAACATTCAGTAACGACCTTTTCGACTTGACCGGAACCGGAGTCGATTACCATCGGCCAGGGGGTTTTCACATATCCGTGGACGAAGCCGAGTTAGAGGAACACGTGGCGATGTTGGAGCAATTGCGCTCGGAAGCAGGCGAAGAGGGGTATGACTATGAGCTCGTTCAGGGTCAAACGCTTGCTCAACATCTGCCTGGTATCGGGGAACAGGTGCCTGGCGCCACGTATTGCCCGCATGATGGCCACGTGAATCCCCTTCGATTGTTGCGGGCGCTGCAGGAAGGCTTCGATCGAAACGGAGGATCGTATTTGCCTTTATTGGGTATCGATCGGATCGAACCCCTTAATTCGGGTGGGTTTGAATTATTCAGTAAAGGCCGGCGTGTTGCTGGTTGTGAGAAGCTCGTCATTGCCGCCGGACATGGCTCTATCACTTTGGGTAACCAGGTAGGAATTGATGTGCCTATTCATCCCGAACAAGGCCAGATTGTCGTGACGGAGCGCAGCGCAGAGTCGCTTGCGTATCCGACCAATCTGGTTCGCCAAACAGATGAGGGTGGTTTCATGCTGGGCCCTTCTGCCCGGGATGTGGGGTTTGATGCTGATACGAACACCGGCACGTTGCAGGAGATTGTTCGTCGGTGTTCAACCGCGTTTCCCTATCTTCGGGGACTCCATATCCAGCGCAGTTGGGCGGCGTTACGGATCATGACGCCAGATGGTTTTCCCGTTTACAGCCAGTCAGAAGAATTTCCTGGCGCATTCGCTTTTTCCTGCCACAGTGGGGTTACTCTCGCGGCGGTACATGCAAAGGATGTCTGCCAGTGGGTGCTGGATGGTGCGATTCCGTCGGCTTACCGGTGTTTTGGGTCCGAGCGTTTTGATGTTTCAGCAGCGAACTGACTTCAGCGATCCGGTGACTCTCAGTTTTGAGGGTCGCGAGATCATGGCAAACCGGGGCGACACTCTGGCGGCGGCGCTTTTGGGTTGCGGCATCTTTGATTTTCGACGAGCGGTAGTCAGCAATACGCCAAGAGCGCCGTTTTGCATGATCGGAAACTGCTACGAGTGTCTCGTCGAAGTGGAAGGCAAAGGGTTGGTGCAGGCCTGCTTGACAGAAGTCGTTGAGGGGATGCGCGTCAATATGGGTTCGCCACGCAAGCCTGTTGCCAGCGGGAACGACTCTGCTGATGTCTGAGGATATTGTTGTCGTTGCAGATCTCATCGTGAATTGGGTCGAGCATGATCATTGTCCGGCGTTATTTGCCCCTTTTTCGCTGCAGCGGTTTGGTATGCACCGTGGGTTTTTTCAATGAGCGCGTCTTCTGATTCTTGCGACGTTGCCATCGTCGGCGCTGGGCCGGCTGGTATGGCTGCGGCCTGTGTGTTGGCGAAAAGCGGCTTGGGTGTGGTGGTGCTGGATGAGCAGCGTGCCCCCGGTGGACAGATTTACAAGGGGGTTGAGAAAGTTTTTTCTCAGAGACCCCAAGACGTGCGGTCTCTTGGCGAGGAGTACGCTGCAGGTCATGCACTGACGCGGCGTTTTCGTGAAAGCGGCGCCCAATATAGAACTGGGGTTTCAGTCTGGCAGATCACTTCGGAGCAGGAGCCTGAACTGGCGCTTGGCCTTGTTGAAGACGGATCAGCGCGGATGCTGTATCCGAAGCACGTTATTCTGGCAACGGGTGCGATGGAAAGACCGGTGCCGTTTGAAGGGTGGACTTTGCCAGGAGTGATGACCGTAGGCGCAGCACAAACGTTGCTGAAGTCGTCACGACTTTTGCCTCGAGAAGATGTCGTTCTGGCCGGTACGGGGCCTTTGCTTTACCTCTATGCAAACCAGATCAGAGATCTTGGGATCATGCCGCAGGCCATTTTGGATACAGGCCCTCTGTTAACGCTGCGTTCAGGCCTGCTGGGGCTCGAGGCCCTGCTGGCCTGTCCTAAACCTGTATTGCAGGGTATGAGCTGGCTTTGGAGCGCCAAGCGCAAGTTGGGTCTTATTCGAGGAGTGCGCACGCTGAAGGCGCACGGTAACGATCGCCTGAGTTCTTTAACCTACGACGCGCACGGACACGAACATGAATTGTCCACGTCTTTGCTTTTGGTGCACGATGGCGTGATTCCTAACACCTGGCTTTCAATGTCAGCCGGCATTCGTCATCACTTTGATTCTGTACAGTCGTGCTGGGTGCCGGACATTCATGGGGCAGGGAGCACGAGTCGTAAAGATATATCGATGGTTGGCGATGGTGTACGAATCGGCGGTGCGTCAGTGGCCGTCCTGCAAGGAGAGCGAGTGGCGTGCGAGGTCGCGACCTATCTTGGGGCAAAGGAGTGTTCTTTTTTGGCAGCGGAGCCGCGTGCGCTAAATCGCCAACGTCGGCTGCGCCGTTTTCTCGACCAAGCCTTCCCACCGACGAATGGCTTTCAGTTGCCGACGAATGAAACCATTGTTTGTCGTTGCGAGGAAGTTACCGCGGCAGAGATTCGGCAGGTGGCCGCCTCTGGTTGCATGGGTCCAAATCAAGGCAAGGCATTCACCCGTTGCGGGATGGGCCCCTGCATGGGGCGTAAATGCGCTTTGACTGTAAGCCAGTTAATGGCGGACGCCCGTGGGGTGTCGGTCGATGAGATAGGCCACTATCGAATCCGGCCTCCTATTCGACCTATTACGATAGGACATTTGGCCGATATGACTTACTGTAAAAACCCTTAATTCAATGTAAAGGCTATCATGGTATAGCGAATAGGTATAAGAAATATCATCTAAGTGACTTTACGGAGGCGTTAGTTGAATTGATAATGGAGACTAAAGAGCGTTGGGATCAAGATTTTCTTTAGACGCAGTGCTCTTGAAATCTAGTTTGTTAACTGTTCGTAATAAAAGGGAGGATTTATGAGTAACTTTAAAAAAACCATGCTCTCTGCTGGACTGGGCGCCACACTGCTGTCAGTGGGCGCAATGAACTCAGCAGTAGCAGAAGTAGGTTTTGGTAAGCCCGGTGACGCGGTCGATCTGGTGGTCGGCTATCAGCCGTATTACACAGAGTCCTGGTCAGGTGTGGTGATCAATGGCCAAGAGTTGTGGAAGAAGTATCTGCCAGCCGGTTCCGACGTCAAGTTCGAGATCGGCCTTCAAGGTTCTGTCATCGTGGGCAAGATGCTCGGCGAGAAGAACCACCTGGGCTACATGGGAGATATGCCTGCGATCGTATCCACGACCAAGCAGGACACAGTTGATATCCGCATGATCGCGGTACTGGGTACATCCCGACAGCAGTGCAACGTGTTCCTCGTAAAGAACGATGCGCCTGAGTTCGCGAACGGTATGGAAGCTGTGAAATGGATGGACGGCAAGTTGGTTGCTGCGCCACACGGAGCCTGTACTGACCGCTTTGCACGTTGGGCATTCGAACAGGCGGGAATCAAACCTAAAAAATACCTCAACATGAACATTGAGGTCATCACATCAAGTTTCAAGAACAACAAACTGGATGCAGCGGTTATCTGGGAACCGACCGCTTCGAAGATTCAGTTGTCGGGATTGGCACGTCGTGCCGCCTCGGGCGAAAGCTTCGATGGTGTCGAAGGCGGTGACGCCGGATTCCTGGCGATGCTTTATGAAATCATCCGGGATCGACCTGATGTGCAGCGCGGCTGGTTGGAGGCCGAGCTTGACGCACAGCTCTTCATGAAGGATCTTGGTAACGCGACCGCGATCTCGAAGATGGCAGAAAATCAGACCGAAGGCATGGATCGACGTGTCCTCTGGGCTTCTCTCTACGGCCAGAATGCAGCCGACATTGGCGGTGGTGAGGAAAAATTGACCCTGCGATACGTGTTTGACGACACTGCACGGCAGTTGGTTACTGCAGCAACCAGGTTCCTCCATGGTCGTAAAGTTGTTCCAGACGCGATACTGCGACCCGAGGCAATCATGGATGATGTTGCCAAGCAGGTCCTCACATCTCGTGGTCTGAGCGCACCCATCGGCTTTGTGGGCGAACAGCCGGATTCGGCTTATCAGTAAGTCGAACTTTTAGTTCGATTTCTGAAGTGGTAAAGCAGGGAGCGGGCGTGAAGGTTAGTCTTCGCGCCCGCCTCTCGGTTAGGTATCTGAAGTAACATCCAGAGGGCTCTCACCGGGGCGAGTTCTGGATTCGTAGTTAGTCATATTCGCCGAGACAGCCATCATCTTACTGGACTGAAACCTCGGTCGTCGCTTGAAAAGAGAAGAGAGGGAGTCAATGAGTAATCAAAGCGTCAGTGGACGTCCGCCGTCCGGACTGCATTACTTTTTACACAAGAGCAGGAAGGCGCTTAAAACGCCGATGCCTTATCTTGCTTTTATCGGTATTGGGATTTGGCTCTTGTCGTATTTTCTGTTGAACGAGTATTGGAGAGTCTCTCCGTTTTATAAGGTGCCTGGCCCAGTCGAGGTGGTAACCGAGTGGCTGAATAAGGACCCCATTTGGGGGACTTCTTTATTCACACAGGATTACTACATCAACATCTGGGTGAGTTGCCGACGAATTTTTATCGCCTTTGCCATCGCCACCGGCCTCGGGGTGCCATTAGGGCTCTTCATGGGATGGTCCAAGAAATTTAAGGACTACACCTTTCCGATTTTAGAAACTCTTCGGCCGATCCCCATTCTGGCTTGGGTACCTTTGGCAATCGTTATGTTTGCGGGATTCGAAACACCGATCATTTATCTTGCGACGCTTGCGTCCTTCTTTGTGACGGCCCTCAACACGATGCTGGGGGTGGAGTCCATCGATGAGTCATACTTTCGGGCAGCAGGGTGTCTGGGATCGAAAAAACACCATGTGTTTTTAAATGTGGTGGTACCTGGTGCGCTGCCCTTCATCTTTACCGGGCTCCAGATCAGCATTGGAGTAGCCTGGTTCTCGCTAGTGGCCGCTGAGATGATCTCAGGAGATTTTGGCCTGGGCTATATGATCATGGATTCATTTATGGTTAACAAATACACCACTATGGTTATGGCGATGTTAACCCTCGGATTTGTCGGATGGATTACTTCAGCCATGGTGCGTGCGGCGGGTAATCGGATGATGCAGTGGCGCGAACGTGCTCTTGGGCAAGGAGGGGTTTAAATGAGCGCGACAGCTGCAGCGGTAACGGGTAACGGCGCTTCTGGTAAGGGTGCCATCAGCATCCGCAACGTCACAAAAATATATGATCCAGGGGGCGCCGATGTGCTTGCCCTGGACGACTGTTCTCTTGAGATCGCGTCAGGAGAGGTGTGCATGATCGTGGGTCCATCGGGTTGCGGCAAGACAACGCTGCTCAACGCGATTGCAGGGTTTCATTCAATCACCGAGGGTCAGATTGATCTCGATGGTGAGATGCTTTGCGGACCGGGAAAAGAGCTCGCAACACAAGGCGCGGATCGGGTTGTGGTATTCCAAAACGGAGCCCTTTTTCCTTGGAAAACCTTGGCAGAAAACGTGGCTTATGGGCCGATTGTTCAAGGGATAATGAATAAAGCCGAGGCTAGGGATAAAGCGGAGGCCTTGCTGGCCGAAGCCGGGTTGGGCGGTGTCGCGGATAAGTATCCGGGTGAAGTCTCTTCAGGTATGGCGCGCCGGGCAGAGATTGTCCGAGCGTTGATCAATGACCCCAAGGTATTGCTCCTCGATGAGCCCTACCGAGCAATGGATGCTCTGACCAAGTCAATCATGCATGAATCCTTGCTGGAGGTGTACGACCGGACCAAGGTCACTATCTTCTTCATCACGCATGATCTTGAGGAAGCGATCTTTTTGGGAGATCGAGTCGTTGTCATGACCACGAGACCGGCACGAACCAAGAAGATTGTCGACGTCAAGATAGATAGGCCCAGAGACTATCGCCTGCTTTCCTCTGAAGAGTTCCGCATCCTTGTGCAAGAAACGAAAGAGGCGGTGCACGAGGAGGCGGTGAAAGCGTTTGAGGCGGGCGAACGCGAGCTGGCATAAGCGAGCGATTAGCGATAAGAGAAGGACAGAATTTAAATTGGAGAGATAGGATGGCTCAGTCATCAAAAAATAAAAAAGATGGGAAGTTAAAGAGCCTGTTTACGGATCTGACGTTACGGCGTGGGGTATTTTCCATCGTGATCTTCTTGGTTTTGTGGGAGGTCGGTTTTCGATTCCACGACTGGTTTGGGATCATGGTGCCCTTTATCGGAAAAATCGACGCCCCATCTCTTGTCGCGGCACGTTGGAGCGAGGTTGTCTTCAAGCCGGGGTACTGGGAGAGTTGGTATCTGAGTTTCGGTCGGGTGTTTTTCGGATTCATGGTCGCGCAGCTGGTGGGGATTCCTGTTGGCTTATTGATGGCGGTCAATAAATATTTTCGTGGTATGTTCTTTCCGCCCTTTGAGATTCTTCGGCCGATCCCGCCTCTGGCGTGGGTGCCGGCCTCGATCATTTTCTGGCCGACGACTGAGCTTTCCATCATGTTCGTCACATTTCTGGGCGCGTTCTATACGATCGTGATTAATGTGCTCGGGGGCGCCCGTTCCATTGATGTCCAATACCTTCGCGCAGCGCAGTCGATGGGGGCTACTCAGTGGGATCTTTTCCGAAAGATCATTCTGCCGGGCACCCTGCCTTCTATCTTTATTGGGGCCGCTGTGGGTATGGGAATCACCTGGGAGGTCGTGCTTGCTGCAGAGATGATTTCCGGTGGCGGTCAGCAGAGTGGCGGCGGACTGGGCTTCTTTATCTGGAGCTCCTACATGGGCGGCGTCATGGATCAGGTAATCGTAGGCATGATCAGTATCGGACTTGCTGGTTACATTTCCAGCAGCCTGATCCGCTACGTGGGTTATATATCGATGCCGTGGAAACGAATGTTCTGATGTGGCTTCCGAAGAAAACATTCGTGAGTAGGAGTCACAGTAGTGGTGAGCAAAATGCAAAAGGAGACAAAAAGTGAATCAGCCTGATGTAATGATCCTGGACAACGTCTCCAAAGCTTTTGGGGAAGATTGGGAGCGTGAGACCGTAGTAGAAAAGCTCAGTCTGACGGTTAAGCGTAATCAACTGACCGCGATTGTTGGGCCTTCGGGATGCGGTAAATCCACAATCGTGAACTTGTTGGCTGGTTTTGAACTGCCCGACGAGGGCACGATCACTCTTGATGGGAAACCGGTTACCGGACCAAGTAAGAACTCTCTCGTTGTGTTTCAGGAGACTGCGTTGATGCCGTGGCTGACCACCTACCAGAACGTGGTGTTTGGTCCGGAACTGCGGGGCGATATGCCAAAAAATGAGTTGAAAGCAGCCGCAGACAAGATCATCGAAACTGTTGGACTCAGAGAGTTTCGGGACAAGTATCCTTTGCAGTTGTCTGGCGGCATGCAACGGCGCGCGGAACTGGCGCGGGCCTTGATTAATCAGCCAGTTGTAATGATCATGGACGAACCGTTTCGTGGTTTGGATGCGATGACGCGGCAACTGATGCAGGAGTTCTATCTGCGCCTTTGTGAGCAGGAATCTCGCACCAACGTCTTTGTTACCTCAGAATTGGAAGAGGCTATTATTTTGGCCGATAGTATTGTCGTTCTGTCGAACAAGCCGGCGTCTGTCCGGGAAGTGCTGCAGATTGATCTCCCGCGTCCGAGGAATCTCGATATGCTGAGCTCGCCTGAGGCCTATGAATATAAACGTCAGGCGATGGAAATTCTTCATGAAGAGGCGATGAAGAGCTTTAGCGGCACCGGAACGAATTCCGATTTCCTGGAGGCCTATTCCCGAATGGGTTAGGGCATGCGCAGTGCGGAGGGTTCCTGCGTTAGTGGGTTAAATATGGATGGTCTTGAAGCGCTTGCCAGTCGTCCAATCATCATTAGTGGTGCTATTGCCGGGGCACTCATCGCAACGCTTGGCCCCTTTGCCCTCAGAAGGGCCGGGGTCCAGAGCCGCCGGGTGCTCTCAACAGTTGCGCGCCTCGGGCATGCGGTGTCTTGGGTAAGCGTCGGTTTATTCATTGCTGCAGGGTTTCTCTACAATTATTGACTGTAAGTCGGATACGTCGGGTTAGACTTTACCGACATCAGCGCTTACCCGGCAGTCAACGTGCTCGAGATTAAAGATCTCTCCAAATCCTTTAATGATGTCCCGGCAGTCAGCCGGGTTTCATTGAGCTTTGAGGCAGACTCGGTAGTGGGCTTTTTGGGCCCAAATGGCGCAGGTAAAACGACGACGATGCGCATGATCTGTGGATACCTCATCCCGGATCAGGGGCGAGTTCGTGTCTGCGGGCGCGATATCGCCACTGCAAGACACGAAGCTCAGAGACAGTTGGGATATCTTCCTGAGGCGCCCAGCGGCTTCGGCCGACTGACGGTGAACGAATTTCTCACTTTCTGTGGCGAAGCCAGAGGTTTGTCAAAAAAAGACTTACGAAGCGCGATAGACCGGACCTGCCAACGCGTTAATCTCGGTGAAGCGCTCGATCGGCCTATGGCGGAGCTTTCCAAGGGATGGCGCCAGCGCGCTTGGCTGGCTCAAGCCATTTTGCATGAGCCCCAAGTGCTGGTGCTCGACGAGCCGACTGACGGACTGGACCCGAACCAGAAAGAGTTGGTCAGGGCGCTCGTGAGGGAGATGAAAGTAGGACGGACGATTATTCTGTCAACACATATTCTGGAAGAGGCGGAAGAACTCTGCGACCGCGCAGTAGTGATCAGCCGTGGCACCATAGTCGAGGACGCCAAGATTGATCAGCTCGTTGATGCCTCCGGGCGGCTTGCTTCGCGATTCAGACAGCTCACCCTTGATGCTTAGCAAGGGCCAGCGTCTATCGTTATGAAAAGATTAAGTGGCCATCCGTTTTTGGGCGTCAGTGCTGTGCTTCGTCATGAGTTGCGTTTGTTGTTCTTTGCGCCGCTCACCTATCTCTTTCAGGCAGCATTTCTGCTGGCACTCAATGCTTTCATATTTTTGGTCGCCAACTTTTACGGCTCGGATGAAGCAACGCTTCGGTTGATGCTGGTTTTTCTTCCCTGGGTCTCTTTAGTACTGGTGCCGGCACTGTCGATGGCGGCCTGGACCGATAGCCACTCGAGTCGGGAGATCGAACTTCTGTATTCTCTTCCGGTGAGTCCGACAGCGGTGGTCTTGGGAAAATTTTTGGCCGGATGGATACTGCTTCTGTTGACCCTGTTGATGACGCTGCCCTTTGTTCTCACACTGACTTATCTCGGAGAGCCGGACAAGGGTGTGATTCTGGCGGGGTATCTTGCGGCCGCGTTGTTTCTCGGTGCAAGCTTTGCTGTAACACTTTTTGCCGGGAGCTTCGTGCGCGAACCGGTGGGTGCTTTTGTGACCGGTGCGGGCGCACTTTTTGTCCTGATGCTCTGTGGCTGGGATGTATTCGGCAGGCTCGTGAGCGACCTGTTGCCCCAGTGGGCGTGGGAATCATTGGTGGTTTACAGCCCTCTAAAATGGAGTCAGGTGTTGGGCCAAGGACTGATTCCGGCCCAGGCGCTGATCTATTTTTTACTTACCATCGGCGGGTCTTTGCTGATGGCCCATTGGGTCATGGGGGAGCGCCGCCATGGGGGACTCAAAGGGTTACTGAGGCCAGATCGACTCGGCGCATTTGCAGTCGTGATGCTGTTGTGGCTCTTTGGGATCCCACTGTCGGAGCGGCTTCCGGGGCAAATTGATCTGACCGAAGCACGCGAATTTACGCTGCACGCGGGGACACGTGAAGTGTTGGAGCGCCTTCCTGAAGATACGACTCTGACCCTGTATTGGAGCGCGACGGAGGACACTATCCCGGCTTCCATCAAATCCCATGCCCGAAGGACCCAGAGTCTGATCAGGGAAATGGCAAAAGTGGCGGGACTCGACTGGACCCTCGTGAATCCAGAGCCCGACTCAGAGTCCGAGCTCCAGGCGCTGTCGCAGAACATCCACAAGGTACCCATGTCATCCGGCGATCATTTTTTCCTTGGGCTGACGGTAGAGCAGGGTGGCAGAGTCGGACGGATGCCCTATCTCGATATTCGTCGTGAAAGCCTGCTGGAATATGATTTGGTTCAAGCGCTAAACGGATTAAGCCGCCAGTCGACACCAAAGGTCGCCATTGTCAGCCCTCTGCTGCCTTCCTCTGCAGCGCTGGCGGAGCGCGAGGGCCTGTCTTTTATGTCCGAGTTGAAGCGGGCTTATGACGTTGCGGTGGTGCCGTTTTTCAAAACAGAGCTTCCGGCCGGCATTGATGTTGTTATCTTGATGGGGGCTGATATCCTGCATGAGGATATGCTCTATAGCATCGATCAGTTCGTCATGGCGGGAGGCAGCTTGATCGTAATGATAGATCCTTTCAGTCGGGTTAAACGGGCGAACAACGTCACTAACCCGAGCCCTTCTGAGGAGATCAATGATATTTCGGATCTTCTTGCCCGCTATGGCATTGTTTATGAGGGTGCTGCCGTGGTGGGTGACGCACAACTCGCCTCTATTGTCAGTGACGGGGATCAGGGGCGGCTCACCTATCCGTACTGGATGAGAATCACCGCCTCAGATCTTTCCGCCGATCATGCGACGACTGCGAACCTGAATGAAGTTCTGCTCGTCGAGCCGGGTGCGTTTCGTCTCGAGGGTGGCGCCAGGGCACTGGTTACCACAACCGACAACGCAGGCAGTGCGTTACGAGGGGATTTTGATCGTTTAACGCCGCGTGATCTCTCCATGTCTTTTGCGAGCCAGTCAAAGAAGAGAGTCCTTGCAGCAACAGTCCAAGGCCCTCTCAAGAGTGCTTTTGGTTCGGCACCTGATTTCTCTACCGCAGCTGCTCATCGGCCAAACGCTGTCGGCATGCCACTGGTTTTTGCCATTGCAGATGTGGATTGGCTTTTTGATCCATTTTCGCTTCAAAAGACGAGTCTGGGCCAGGATACGGTAGTCAGACCCCTGAACGACAATCTCGCCTTTATGTTGAATATGTTGGAGTTTGCGACGGGTGATGACCAGTTACTTGCGATTCGCTCGCGAGGACAGTTGCATCGGCCTTTTTCTCGGGTCGCTGATCTATTTCAAGCGGCGCAAGCCAAGGCGCAGGAGCGGGAGGCAGCGCTGGCGCAGCAGGTCGGCGAGCTTGAACAGCAGATCACTTTGGCTACCCAGGGTGTCGGGGACATCAGTTATGAAGACCTGCCCGAATCTGTCACCGCGAAACTCAAGGAATTTGAAAGCGCGCTGCTATCTGCTAGGCGAGAACTTCGCGTCGTCAGGCACAGCATTCGCGCCGAAGTGGATCGCCTCGGCAAACGGTTGACGTTCTTGAACCTGCTTGCCGGTCCACTACAGGTGGGCGTGCTTGGGATCTGTGTGTTCTGGTACCGCAGACGATGCACAGCGAGCGCGACTGTGGGAAATCATCTTGTGGGAACCGGGTAGCCCACGGGGGTTTGTTAGGCAACCTGCTTTCGCTGAGCGACTTTTTGCTCTATCGAATCATCAAGAGTCGCCCGGATTTCTTCTCCAAATTCTGAAAGCAGATCGGCCATAGCCTGTGCCATGGGAAGTGGGGGCACCACTTTTTCCCAAATCAGGCCGACGGGCTTACTGACAACAGGATCCGTCAGTTCAATTTCCCGGGTTCCCGGAAAGGCGTCGTTGGCCCGGCTAAAGCCGTTGGGAACAATGGTGGCGATATCGCCTTGCATCACATGAAACGCAAGCTGGAAAATCGAATTGCATTCCAGCTTTGGAGCTGGACTACAACCAACGCTTTCAAACGCTTCATCCATCACCTCCCGTTCTCTCATGGTGGGAGATAACAAACCCAGACGCAGCTCCGCGGCTTGTGCCCAGCTGATACTTTTCTGTTTTGCTGGGATCATGCTCTCAGGAATCATCAGACTGAGTTGCTCTTCATAGAGTGCCATCGTATTCAGTTTTTTTAAAGACGTGCCTTCGAGATAGGTGATGCCCACATCAAGTTCGAAGTTGCGGAGCTCGTTGATGAGTTTGTCAGAGCCCAGGAATTGAATGTCAACTTCCACTGATGGATACAAGTCTGAAAAAAGCTGATTGATTCGCGGCAGGACTGGAGAGCTCGTTGGCATTGCCCCAACCCGGATCCGGCCATTGAGGTTACGTCGCATAATCGCGAGTTCCTCCAGCATGCTCTTGCGGTCCGCAAGCAGCCGTTTTGCCCAACTGACCACGCGTTCTCCCTCGGGAGTGAAGCCCTGGTAGCGCTGGTGACGAAGAATAATAGGCACGTCGAGTTCTGCCTCGAGTTGTTGCAGAGCGCTGGAGAGGCTGGGTTGGGATACGTGGCAACGCTCAGCCGCTCGGCCGAAGTGCCCTTCCTGCTCTAGTGCGATCAGGTATTCAAACTGCCTTAAAAACATAACTTCCTCCGTTACTCGGTCCCGAGCAGCTGAAGATTCGGGACCGGGTCAAATCTTCTGATAGATACAGACAATTAATTTTGTAATAAGGTAAATATTTACCTATCTTAATTTGGCTTGGCAACCACGTATTTCTTGTGGATTTTTCCTCGAAATCGCTTTCTTGAGTGGGCAGACTCGGCAAAAAATACGGGCCAACGACTTGTCGCTTTATTTGGAAGTCTTCAAGATGGGGCGAGTATCAAGCAGGTGTTTTGGGAGGAGCCAGTAGGTCGTGACTATGGGGATGCTTTTATTTGCAGGGGGAGTAGCGGTAGTGGTTGGGGTGCTGATCGGTGCGATTGGCATTGGCGGCGTGCTCCTTGTGCCGATGCTGACTTACGTGCTCGGCATCAGCATTCATGTGGCAATCGCCACCGCGATGTTCTCCTACCTGTTTACCGGCATCGTTGGCGCTTTTGAGTATGCGCGCCGCGGCTCGGTAAACTGGAGTAAAGGCGTCTGGCTATGCCTGGGGGGAATGCCTGGCGGGTACCTCGGCGCCATGACAGCATGGTCGACACCCGGCATTACGCTTGAGACGGTGATTGGCTTTCTGGTATTCATATCGGGGCTTCAGGCGTTGAGACCGACACGACAGGAGGATGCTGAGCGACGTGACCTCAAGGCGCCCGTGTTGATGGGTATTGGACTGTTCGTCGGTTTTGCCTCCGCGATTACCGGCACAGGCGGGCCTCTCGTACTGGTGCCGCTGCTGATGTGGCTGAAGGTGCCGGCGTTAATGGCGGTAGGGCTTAGCCAGATCATTCAGATTCCGATCGCGATTCTCGCAACCGGTGGGAACCTCACGTTCGGTCATGTGGACTTTGCTCTTGGACTGGGCCTGTCAGTAATCCTGGTTTTCGGGGTTGTGATGGGCGCGCGTGTGGCGCATCAGGTATCTCGCGACACGCTCAAACGCATCATCGCTGTGGCGCTACTTGTCACAGGCGGCGCCATGCTGGTACGTGTGGCGAGCGTCGTTTTTTTGCAGGCATGACGGGTTTCACTCTTGAAACGTGGCGTCGCCAGGCAGTGTGCCCGGAACGCGAGGCAGAGCGATGCCGACAGGGCGTTGCCTTGTTTGATTTTTCATTTATGTCGGTTGTTCGGGCCAGTGGCGCCGGTTCAGCGGCTTTGATCAGTGACTATGTTCAGCGGGATCTCTCAAATATGTCAGTGGGTGGGATCCGCTACTGTGTTCATGCAGATCCAGAACATCGTGTGCGCAGTGACTTGACTGTTTGGAAGGTCGACGATCAGGTTTTCGAGGTCATGACCGGAGAAGCGGCTGATGTGAAAAGTCTCGCGGCCCAGTCGACTTACCGAGCAAGGGTGGAAGACATCTCGGCTTGTACCGCGATATTCGCCGTTCAGGGCCCACTGTCGCTGGCCCGGATATTGCCCGCTTGCGACGAGCGCAGTCTTGAGCGACTCGGTTACTTCTCGTTTTGCGACGTCAACATTCATGGTGTGCCGGCCCGCATCGGCAGGTTGGGTTACACGGGAGAGCGCGGCTTCGAGTTGGTGGTGCATGTCGATGACGGTCAGCATCTTTGGGAGGCGTTGTCCCAAACTATTGAGGTCGCCGGATTTGCGACAGCAGATGTACTGAGAATCGAAGCGGGGTTTTCACTTTTTTGCAACGAATTTTCAGTAGGGGCGACGGCAAAAGAACTGGGAATGAGCCATTTTGTTGATAGCACTGTTGAAGGCCCCGGAGATTCGATGTCACTCGTGTGCTTTTCCGCAACGGCGAAGCAAAAACCGGTTTTGTGGCAGAGACCACCCGACGCAACGGTAAACCTTAGACAGGGCGAACTGCTGGCGACCTCTGCGTGTTTCAGCGCCCTGGCAGGGTCCGTTTTGGGATTAGGCTACGTTGTCCCTGGACCGATTGAAACAATGGTATCTCTGGTCGACCCGCTGGGCTGTTTTGAGGACATCACACTCCGGCCAAGACCCTTTTTTGACCCTGAAAAAAAGTCCGTCTTGGGCGGGTGGGATCCACAACTGAACCCGATGTCTTCGGCCTGATGCTACTGAAGTTGACAACGCCCGGCTGCTTTATCCCTGCCTTTGCCCCACAAGCCGATTCCTATCGGACGATAAGGCAATGCTTTTGACGGATGTGATGACCCCATGTCTACTATGACTGAGTAACTAATTTCCCCGTGATCTGTTGAACAGTCCGCTGATTTAAGTGTCAGCCTGTTGCCAACAGAGACGTAAACTGAGAAACCACAAGGAGAGAATTCATGGCTGAAGAGAAGCCCCGGAGGAAGGTCACGATCAATCAACTTCGCCGCAAGGCACGCGAAGGTGAGCAGATCGTGCAGATGGCAATTTATGACTACCGCAGTGCGGTCATTGCGGACAGGCTGGGGATCGACATCCTTTGCGTGTCGGATACCGGCGGGATGATTCTGTTTGGACACAAGAGCACCGTGACGGTCACTTTTGATGAAGTCATGATGATGTCCAAGGCGATTGATCGCGGCAGTAACTATGGTCTGCGGATGGTGGATATGCCCTATTGGAGCTTTCATGTTTCACCAGAGCAGGCGGTTGAGAATGCAGGCCGCTTTGTGCACGAGGCCAATGCTGAAGTAATGAAATGCGAAGGTAACCAGTATCACGCCCGCAACATTGAGGCTATTAACCGGGCCGGGATCCCTGTGCAGGGACATATCGGCATTACGCCGATGCGCATGCCCCAGTTGGGCGGTTTTTTTGCGCAAGGGAAGACAGCAGACCGCGCGGCCGAGCTGGTTGATGATGCCTGGGCGATGGTAGACGCTGGATGCTTCTCACTCATGTGTGAAGTCACCACGCAGGAAGTAAACGAGTATCTGGCACAGGTGTTGCCGGTCCCCGTGATCAGCCTGGGCGCGGGTTTAGGCGCTCACGGTGTGCACATTATTACGTCCGATCTCATGCACCTTTACGAGGAGCACACTCCCCGTCACTCCAAGGTCTATACCGATCTGATTCCCATTATGGAAGATGTGTTCACCCGTTACCGTGACGAGGTGAAGGCTCAGATTTATCCCGGACCAGAACACACCGTCTTTATGAGCGACGAAGAGGCGCTGAAGTTTGCCAAGAAAATGAAATGGGACGCTAAGCTCGAGCAGCTCGACGCCAAGGCAAGCAAGCAAGGGAAGAAAAACACCGCGAAGAAAACCTCATTGCCGGCAAAGAAAAAGGCAAAAAAGTCGGCCGCCAAAAAGACCGCCAAGAAGGTGAGTTAAAAGGCGAGGTAAAAAGCGAGATAGCGATCTGACCGCAAGAGCCACGGCTGGGCGGCGAAAGTCCCAGCCGTGGTGGCTTCTTGGCTGACAGGGTCAGGGCCGGGGAAGCTGTTCGATGCAGCAGATATAGTAAAAATAGCCTAAAAATCATGAAAAACCGGATCTGAGCCCTCTTTTTTAGAATAAAAAATTGATTTCTTCTGCCTATTAAATTATTGATCTGAATGATTTTACAAATCAAATTCGTGACCGTTTAATCACACTCAATAAGTCAAACTTTGTTCAACACTAACTTAAGAGATGCAGTATGGAGCCGGCATGAGGCGCATGCCAGCCACCGCTAGAAAAAGCGCCTAGGAAAAGCGCAAAGGAGCGACACTATGCCAGCCAGAAACGCCAAACAGTGGGAAAAGGTTCCCGGAAAACTCTCCTCAGGAGAATACGTCGATAGCCGGATTTATTCGGATCGCGATATTTTCGAGGAAGAAATCACAAAGATCTTCAGCAAGGTATGGACGCCTGTCTGTCATGAGTCGGAACTTCCAGATCCTTATTCCTTCCGCACAATGACCGTTGCTCGAGAGCCCGTTCTTGTCGTCCGTGGCGCGGATAACCAGATCCGAGCCTTTTTGAACGTCTGCCCACACCGGGGCAACATGCTCGAAAATCGGCCGTCAGGATCTTTTGAGGAAGCATCACCCTCCGGAGCGCCCAAGCACATTACCTGCATGTTCCACGCGTGGCAGTTCGATATGAAAGGGAATTGTGCGCATATTTCTCGGGCAACCGAGGGTTACCAGGATCGTCTCGAGTGCAAGGATGTGGGCCTGCGCCGACTTCGCTGTGAAGTGAAATACGGCGGGTTTGTCTGGGTCACCCTGAATGACGGTATTGGCCAGACGGTCGAAGAGTGGGCCGGTGGCGCGTTTGACTGTATGCAGAAATCTCTCGATGCGGAACCGCTCGAAGTATTTCACTATCACAAGGCCATCATTCCCTGTAACTACAAACTTTGGCATGACACCAACTCTGAGTTCTATCACGACTACCTGCACTACCATAATCGTGTCACAGGATTTAATGATTCCTATTTTGCCCGCAAGAACATTGGCTTTGATAACGGCCATGTGAATGTCGGCTCGTTTGAAGTTCAGTACGATGAGTATGAGGGCTTTGAGTCCAGGGAAGAGTTGTCGTTCCCGCATTTGCCGACCAACCATTGGGAAATGATCGACTTTTTTCCTGGGGTGAATTTCAACCTCCGAGGATCAGCACTGCGTTGCGACATCATGACGCCGCTGGGTCCCGACAAGGTGATGATTGAGTTCCGAGGGCTGGGACTCAAGAGGGATACACCGGAAGAGCGCTTGACGCGTCAGCGGCACCACAACTCAATTTGGGGTCCGTTCGGTCGAAATCTTCATGAAGACCTGCTGGCCGTTACCACCCAACAGGCAACTATGAGCGAGTGGGCGGATAAGCGCCGGATTCTTCACGGGCGCCACGAGCGGGACGCAGATGGCGATCCTACGATTCACGACGAAGAAGGGATGCGCCATTTTTATGAGGCATGGGGTCAGTGGATGGATCGCTGGCCGGGGGATCCGGAGTTGAGCTACGAAGAAGGTCAAAAGCGCAAAGCGGCCTGACGCCTAATCCTAATAAAGCAGAAAGCACGGAGTCAGGGCGAGCAGTGTCAGACGGGGCGAACGGCTGAAGATCAGGAAAATACAGTCGTCGCCTCGTATCTGCTCACCCAGCGCTGCCGGAAAATAAAACTGAAAAATAAAACAAGAGAGACTTAAGGGAAGTCAATGAGCGACAACAATATCGCAGAACGGGTTAGAGGTACGATTTATCAGGCAAGCCTCTGTCTGGACGAGGCGCGCTGGGAAGATTGGCTCGGCTTATGTCACGACGAGTTCTATTATGCGATCAGGGCATTCAGTCCGGAGATCAACGTCGATATGACGTATCTTGACGGCAAACGCGCCGATATGGTGACGCTTACTGAGATGTTGCCCAAACATAATTCTGATAACTCCCCCCTTGCCCGGCACACCGTGGTCTATACGGTGGATGTCGATGAGGCCCAGCAGACAGCGTCAGCGGTATCCTCATTTACGGTTATGAAAACAGAGCTCGACGGCATTAACTCCCATTTGCTGGCGGGAGAATCAAATGTGTTTCTGGTCGGCAAGTATCGGGATCAGTTCCGCATTGAATCCGGCGAGCCGCTCTTTTCGGAGCGAATCGTTCAATTGGATACCCGTCGACTCGATAAGGGATCGCACTGGCCGATCTGATTTCCTCAAAGACCTTTCTCGTGACGCGACCGATCGGCGGTTCGTCCGTCGGTTGAGAATCTGCCTTACCTCAATAATGGCCACGCGCCAGAAGCCAGAAAATGAAAGATGAGTGATGCGACTGACACTGCCTGGCAGCAGATCTGTTCGGCAACCGACATTATTGATGGGGAGCTGAAGCGCTTTGAGACTGGGCAGTTCGCCGTGGTGGTTGCAAGAGTCGGAGCCGAGTTCCGGGTTATTCCTCCCTTTTGTCCGCACATGGCAGAACCGCTGCATGAGTCTGGAATCTGTCGTGGTGGAACACTCACTTGCTCAAAACACTTGTGGCAGTGGAACCTGTTGACGGGTGAAGAGCAGGGTCCAGCTGAGCGGCCGTTAGTGTTCTACGAATCCGAGATCCGGGACGGAGACGTATGGGCGAAAGTTGATCAGGAATTGGTGTACGAGTTTGACGAAGAAGATGACGATGACTTCGAGTGGTAGAAGTGGTTATAGGTTGTCGGCATTTTCACTTGATCACTTGAATAGGACTCACTCTTGCCTACGGTGACATTCCTGAATAAGCAGGGCCGCGTAGCGGTTGACTGCCAGCAGGGGGAAACCCTGTTACAAGCGGGACTGCGTCAGGGCGTCCCTTTGCCGTACGGGTGCGGCGCAGGCGTCTGTTCAACCTGTGTGGCGCGAGCCCGGCCGGGCACGGTTGAAAGCGCATGGGCTGAGGCGCCCGGCGCTCAGATTCTCAAGCGTGATAAGGGCGAGTGTCTGCTATGTCAGAGTCTGGTAACTGATGACTGCGAGATTCTGGTTCCAGGGAAAATAGATCTTGAGCAGACGCTTGCGGATACACCGGCTCACTGCCGTGCTCGCCTGCACGATGTAGCAGTTGTCGCACCCGACGTAGCAACGTTTCAACTGTCACTCCAAGGACAGGCTGACTATATTGCGGGACAGTATTTCTTGGTGCGGCTGGAAGGGATGCAGGGCTATCGACCGTATTCTATGACTGATTTTCAGCGCGAAGCCCAGACGCTTAATTTCGTGATCAAGCGAATCCCGAACGGAAGATTTTCTGACGAGATATTCGGGAACAGCGTCTCAGAAGCCAAGGTGGATATTTTTGGGCCAATGGGCCTTGCCACATTTGACCCCAGCGACCCGAAAGAATCACGCGATCTGGTTTGCCTGGCGGGCGGATCCGGTATTGCCGGAATCATGTCGGTACTTGATCGGGCAGTATCGGTCAATCACTTCGAGAGCCACCGTTTGTTCATGGTGTTTGGGGTGCGTCGGCGTGAGGATTTTTTCTTTCTTGATGAGCTAAGGCGGATAAAAGAAAGTGCTCCTGATAACGTGTCTATCCATCTGGCCGTCTCGGAAGAAGGTTCAGAAGCGACAGACGCTGTCGGGGATTTACCTCTGCACCAGGGCTTTGTTCACGAGGTTGCCGAGCGTTTGGGTGACGGCATGTTCGAGAACCGTCTGGCGTTTCTGGGTGGGCCGCCAGCCATGTTGACCGGGTCGTTGGCATTACTGCTTGGGGCAGGGCTTCCCGTCACGGATATCCGATACGACCGATTCGGTTAGGCCCACCCTCATCCGTGCCGCAGCAGATCGAGAAATCGATTTAGAGGGGCTACTTAGCTTCAGCTCGACTTCTTTTGCAGTCTTCGTAGATGTAGCGGAGGCTCGGCGTAGCCGTTGCAGACTTCCCGTCCCCGGAAAATGAGGTCGCAGGCTGCTTCAAACGCAACTTCATCGCATCCTGGCGCCATGGATTGATACTGCGGGTCGGCGGCATTTTGTCGATCAACGACGGCAGCCATCCGCTTTAAAGATGTCATGACCTGGTCTTCGGTAACAATCCCGTGATGAAGCCAGTTGGCTATGTGCTGGCTCGAGATCCGGAGAGTGGCACGGTCTTCCATCAGACCAATGTCACGGATATCCGGCACCTTTGAGCAGCCGACTCCCTGGTCGATCCACCTGACGACGTAGCCCAGAATCCCCTGACAATTGTTGTCAATTTCCTCGTCGATCTCCTCTGTCGACCAGTTTGGGCTGTCACTGAGCGGAATCTTCAGAATATCGTCAAGGCTCGCCTGCGCCCGGTTTTTGAGTTCATCCTGGCGCGCAAGCACATCGGTTTCGTGATAGTGCATGGCGTGAAGGGTTGCCGCCGTGGGTGAGGGGACCCAGGCAGTATTGGCGCCGGAACGGGGATGATCTCCCTTTGCTTTCATCATGGCCGCCATTTCATCCGGCATGGGCCACATGCCTTTGCCGATTTGGGCATGGCCGGGCAGACCGCATTGAAGCCCTACGTCAACATTCCAGTCTTCGTAGGCCTTGATCCAAGGCTCGGCCTTCATATCCGCTTTGCGGATCATCGGTCCCGCCTCCATGGAGGTGTGAATTTCGTCACCGGTGCGGTCAAGAAACCCGGTGTTGATGAAGATGACTCGGTCAGAGGCGGTGCGGATACACTCTTTGAGGTTAACCGTGGTGCGCCGTTCTTCGTCCATGATGCCGATCTTCATCGTTCCCGAAGCCATCCCAAGAAGTTGTTCGGTGCGCTCAAAGAGTTCGACGCTGAATGCTGTTTCTTCTGGCCCGTGCATCTTCGGTTTAACGACGTACATCGCACCGGTCCGGGAGTTACGTTGGGCCGGGTCTTTGAGATCATGCAGGGCGATCAGACCCGTAATGACGGCATCCATAATGCCCTCAAAGACTTCATTGCCTTCAGCGTCCAGAATTGCCGGATTGGTCATCAGATGGCCGACATTTCTGACGAGCATGAGCGCTCGGCCTGGGAGCATAAGCTGTGAACCGTGGGCGCCCAGGTATTCCCGGTCTGGGTTCAAGGTGCGTTCGAAAGTTTCTCCGCCTTTAGATACGATCGTGGACAGTGTGCCGCGCATGAGTCCCAACCAGTTTGCGTAGACCTGTGTTTTGTCTGGCCCATCCACTGCCGCCACAGAGTCTTCACAATCCTGGATCACTGTAATCGCAGACTCAAGCAGCACATCGCTGACGCCACTGGCACTTTTCTTTCCGACAGGATGAGCACGGTCAATGACGAGTTCGATATGCAGTTGATGGTGCTTTAGCAGTATAGAGGTTGGATTAAGGGTATCTCCGCGGTATCCGACGAAGTGCTCAGCGTTGGATAGGAGAGCGGACTTTCCGTTTGAGCACGTGGCCTTAAGTATTTGGTCCTCAACAACAAAGCCGGTGATGTCTCCATAGGCAGCGTCATCGAAGGGGACTGTCTCATCGAGAAAGCGATTGGCAAAGGCTACGACACGGCGCCCTCTGGCCTCGCTGTACTGGCCGCTCGTCAGCGCGCTATCTTCATCGCTGATGACATCCGTCCCATAAAGAGCGTCATATAGAGAGCCCCACCTCGCATTCGTCGCGTTGATGGCATAGCGGGCATTGTTGACCGGAACCACCAGCTGCGGCCCAGGGATCGCAGTGATTTCCGGGTCGATTCCTTGGGTCGACACACTGAAATCAGGCCCTTCAGGTGCGAGATAACCTATGTCGGATAGAAACGCCCGGTAGGATTTGGGGTCATGAGGGATGCCACGGCGCTCGGCATGCCACTCGTTGATCAGGGTCTCAAGCTCTTCACGACGCGCCAGCAAGGCGCGGTTTTTTGGCGTCAACTCTGAGATGAGATCAGAGAATCCGGACCAAAAAGCCTCATGCGCTATCCCGATATGCGGCAGCGCCTGATCATTGATCAGCGCAAACAGGTCACGGTCGATACTGAGACCGTGCAAAGATACTCGATCGTTCACTACAAATTTTTAAGCCAAACGGCTTTACAGCAGTTCTCTCCCCAGACGACGATCATACTCGCAAATTTTGTATTGTGGAGAAATATCCCACAATGTGGAATTAGTCTGATCAGGCGCTGCCGGGAATTACCCTGAACCGAGTGATCGGGAGATGCTGTCGCTGGCACGAAGCAGTTCTTGAGCCCAACTGATATCCCTTCTTTCTATGGGAGCTGAGACCGATAGGCCTGCTGACACTTGGCCGGTATTGTCATGAAGTAGGACACCGATGCAGCCGACACCGAGTTCAGCCTCTTCATTATCCAGTGCATACCTTTGTTCGCGCGCAACCGCAGATTCTTCTACCAGTCGGTCGATGGAGGTAATCGTATTTTTGGTGTAGGCCGGTAGGTTGGTGCGTTTACCGTAATCCACACAGGCATCACGCCCCGCGGCGCCCAGCATCAGTTTGCCAACCGCCGTAACGTGCAGCGGAGCCCGACTGCCTACGACCTGATGCACATGCATCATTCGGTCGGGTGTCACCCGCTCAATGTAAACAACCTGATCCCCTTCGCGGATACTGAGGTTTACTGTTTCATGAAACTCATCGCGCAGCGATTCCATGAACGGCAGTGCGATTGCCCGAAGGTCAAGAGTGCTATGCAGGCGAGTGCCCAGCTGCACCAGTCGAAGTCCCAGTCGGTAATGGTTATCACTGTTCTTTTCAACGAGCCCGTTATGAATCAGAGATCCTAATATCCGATGGGCCGTGCTTGAATGCAGGCCCGTCTCTGCAGTCAGAATCTTGAGGCTGACGGGTTTGCGGTAACGGGCAATAGCATCCAAGAGAAGAGTTGCACGGTCAATCACCTGTATCTGAGAAGCCTGATTGATCGTCAATGTTGGATTCCGCATGAGAAGGCAAAAGACAGTAACATATTATCCTGTAAAAAATTTTGTGACAGTTTGTTAACCAAATAAAAATGATCGATTTTGCGCCCTTTTTGTTGTTCGTGATTTTTATGGTCGGTACGCCGGGGCCCGCGAATATGTTGCTGATGACATCCGGGGCGAACTTCGGTTTCTGGCGCAGTCTTCCGTTTGTGGCGGGAGTGACGCTGGGTAAATTGCTGGTAAATATCCTGCTGGCCCTTGGCTTGTGGGAGCTGCTTTCCTACGAGCCACGATTTCTGCTCGCGCTTAAGATCGTCTGTGTGGCCTATCTCGCGTGGCTGGCGTTGCGGATGTCAGGATTTCTGATGGCGGAGCGTGACCTCAGGCAGCCGGAGTCATTCTGGAAGGGGCTCGCCGTGCATCCGCTGAATCCCAAGGCCTGGGCCATGCTGGTTTTTGCCTATGCCCAGTTCACGGATAGCACCCAGCCGCTGATCCCCCAGGCCATCATCATCAGCCTCACTTTCCTCGTAGTTCAGGTCGTGCTTCACTGCATCTGGTGTGCTGGGGGTGCGATGCTCGTCGCGGCCGTGGGTGGCCGACCGGCAGAACGCTGGCTGATGCGCAGTCTCAGTGTTGTGACGGTTCTGGTGGTTATTTGGGCAGTTGCGTTGGGGTGATAGGGTGAGGTGCTTTCAGGAAAGCTAAATCGGAATCGACTCGTTTTCCTGGAACGACATTTGGTTTCTGTGAATGCAGGACCGGTCTTAATCGGCTCGCAGTGTTCAGTTGCAGATATCTTCCTGTATACCTCTGTCAGAACGGTAGAAGAAACGGGCGGATTCGGACTAATGAGAGATGCTTGTGACGGCGAACCGTTTGCTGGATACAAAACGGTTTCCGAGATAGCAAATGCCGTAGGTGAGATCGAGGAAGTGAAGGCTACCCAATCGAAATTTGCCGAGTGTCCGATCTAACGTTTCTCGTCTCTGCGCGTGAATGACGACGCACAGAATCGAGACGGTTTTATCGCAGCTTGATTCGATATTAAAGGCCAGTGCTACCAGCGCCCGTTGTCCGGGCGCATGTCGTCGCTCGAGATCTTTATTGGGAACTTTTCCCGGATTAGGGCGTCGGCCTACGGGCTGAAGTAATTGGGATAATGAGCCGCGAGTATCTCGCGGCTTGCTTTGCGGCCGCGCTCGAATAAGTCGTGAGCGCCCTCGGCTTCCCATTGGTCTGCCGGCGAGCGGTCCATCATGTTGGGGTAAACGTACTCGCTTTCCATCATGCTTAAGGTCTGCTCGTTGCCCAGAAAATGACCCGGATCAACGGCGCACTGATGGATCGTTTCTACCGATAACGTGTCATCGGAGATCTCAATTCCACGTACCGCACGCTGGATCATGCCGACCGCCTCGTTATCTATCACCATAGATTCGAAGCTGCAGCCCATAAGGCTGCCCATCATGCCGCCGACTTCGCAGACACGATTCGCTCCCGACAGCGCTGCAAGTGCGATCGTTAATCCTTTCTCATAGCCATATTGGGCATCTGGAATCTTGGAATCGGTCATTCCGGCACCGGCGCTGTTAGGCAGATCGTAGAAATTCCCCATCTGAATTGCCGCAGCAGCGAGCAAGGCCTGTTCACCGCTGCCGCCGGTGAATGAACCAGTTCGAAGATCAGTCACAAACGGCCAGGTGGCAAATGTGACGGGACAGCCCGGACGAATCAGGTTGACGCTGGCCAGACAGGAAAGAGTCTCCGCAACCACTTGGGCGAGGATACCGGCCAGGGTAGCGGGTGCTGTGGCCCCGGATTGGGGCGCTACTGCGATATCGCTAACGAGACCGAGTTGCGTGGCATCCATCATGACCTCCAGATTTTCTCTGCCGAACTGAAGCGGAGAGACGATCGGACATCCTCCGAATATGACCGAGGGTTTCTTCAGGAAGGTGCCTTCGCCACCGCTTGGAAGGTCAAAAATTTCCAGCGCCGGGCGAATGTTTTCGCGCTTTCGAAAAGACAGTCACAGCGGTTTTTCGGTGGCAGCCATGAGGGCGTAGACCATGGTCATATCGTGTTCATAGTCATCAGGCACATCTGTTCCGATCACCGTGTCTCCCGACATGTGAATGTTGTCGAGTTGATCGACTAGCCGGGTGAAGTCGTAAATATCCAGAATCGTGGACGGACGGTAGTGAAGGTTGTCGCTATCCAGGGTGGTGACGGCGCTGCCGGAGTTTGAGAAATAAACCCAGTTGCCGTTGCAGTACATGTCATCCTTTCCGGCTCGCGAGCCTCGCGCATAAATCGTGTACTCACGAGCGGCTGCCGCGATGATGTCTTCGATCATGCCTCTTGGAAAGCACAATCGGCCATGATCATTCAGTGTGGCGCCAAGCGGCAGCACGATATCGAGCAATTCAGGAAGGGGATCTCCGATCCCGGTGTTTTCAAGGATAGTCAGCGCCGCTTCGTGAATCCGGGTGAGGTCGTCGTCGCCCAAGGGCCGATATTGTCCGCCCGGCATGCCGGGCTGGATCGCAGGGCTGCCGCCGCCCTGAAGACGCGCCTGCGCTTTTGCCTTTCTTTGGGCCGCGTTTCGACGTTTGGGCCGGGTCACTTGGGTTGTCGTTGAGTCCACTCGCCGCACCGTTTAGGGGTTCAGACCGTGATGGTGTCGTATGTGCTTTAACAGAATTACTTAACAACGGTATCAGTTTTTTCCGATGGCGCTTTGACTGCCAAGCTGGATCGCTGGAATGATGCAGTCGGTGATCGATACAATAGGCTCAAGGAGGCTGATGGCAGTCGTAGGGTCGTTCTAGCTCGGAAACTGGGCCTATGGCGCCGGGTGTGATATTTGAGAAAAAATTTTTTCAATCTCCACAAACAGGATCAGGGAATTCTGCGCGAGCTCTCGCCAGGAGTCTCCACGCGGATATTCCCTGGCGACCATGCGATGCTCTCAGTTGTTTGTCTTGATCCGGGATGTGAGAGCGAACTCCATTCTCATCCACAGGAACAGTGGGGCATTTTGTTGGAAGGCAGTGGGGTACGTATTCAGGATGGGGAAGAGACCACAGTCTCGGCTGGGGATTTTTGGCGCACGCCACCCGATATCAATCACGCTTTTCGGGCAGGCCCTAACGGCGCGCGCGTTCTTGACGTGTTCAGCCCACCTCGGGACGAGTACCGCGTGAAGGGTATCGGTGTGCACGCCCCTTAGAATTATTTATATCATGAATCTCAACTTATCCGAGGCTGCATCGGTGGGCTTCCATATGCCTGCAGAGTGGCAGAACCACTCACAGTGCTGGATGGCCTGGCCCTGTCGCGAAGGCTTTAACAGCGAGGCAACTTGTCTAAATTACGCAGAAGTAGCCAAGACAATTTCACGTTTTGAGCCTGTGTCGATGGTCGTTCATCCGCAAGACCGAGAAGCAGCACAGACGGTGTTGGGAAGCCAGATCAATTGTGTTGAGATTCCGATAGATGACGGCTGGTTTCGTGACAATGGACCTAATTTTCTTGTTAATGATCGCGGTGATGTCGCTGGCGCTTGTTTTGGCTTCAACGCGTGGGGCGGCAACTACGAGCCGTTCGAGGATGACGCCCAAGCTGCACCCCGGTTGATGTCAACACTGGGATTGCAGATGTTCCCATCAAGAATGATAGCGGAAGGAGGCGGTATCACTGTGGACGGTGAGGGCACTCTCATCACTACAGAGACCTGTTTTTTAAATCCCAACCGTAACCCGGGCTGGAGTAAGAGCGAAGTTGAAGCGGAGTTATGCCGGATGCTCGGCGTCACTAAAGTCATCTGGATTCCAGGTGATCCCTACGAGGACGAAACCAATGGCCATGTTGATGGCTTGGCTGCATTCGTAGGCCCGGGGCGAGTGCTGGTCGAAGCTGCGTTCGATGGTGCGCATCCGCGTTATGACGTACTTATGGAAAATCGCCGCGCCCTCGAGGGGCAGACCGATGCCAAGGGAAGAATACTGGATCTGATTTTCATTGAAGATGCGTGGCAGTGTGATGAGGGAGAGCGATTCTGTACCTCGTATATCAACAGTTACATCGCGAATGGCGCTGTTATCATGCCATCTTACGGCCTGTCTGCCGATGACAGGGCTAAAGCGACATATCAGCAGCTTTTCCCTAGACGGGAGATCATTCCGCTGCGAATTGATGATATTGCCCCCGGTGGAGGCGGCATTCACTGTATCACTCAACAGCAGCCCGGTCCGAGTGCCGGCTAACCTGACAGCGAGAAGAAAATAGCAATATGAAAGCAACGGCTGCATCCGGAGAGGGTTACTTCGATATCCATGTGTTTTGTTGTGTAAACGAAAGAGCCCCGGGGCACCATCGGGGCTCGTGTAGCGCTCGGGGTTCTGTCGCACTGCAGGAATACATGAAAGCGCGGGGCAAGGAACTCAAGATCAATCAGCGTATCCGAATGAATAAATGTGGCTGCCTCGACCGTTGTGAACTCGGCCCGGTGATGGTGATCTATCCCGAAGGCACGTGGTATCACTATCGTAGCCGAGAGGATATTGATGAAATTCTGGATTCCCATGTCACCCATGGCCGTCTGGTAGAGCGGTTGCTGCTGCGAACGGAACAGAAAGTTCTGGATCCCAAAGTCTCCACGCGCCTTGAGCTCAAGGTCAGTGGCATCGATGAGTATCCGCACGACATCCGTCGTTATGAACTCATGCGAGACGACGGTGGAGATCTCCCGGAATTTGAGCCCGGCGCCCATATCGATCTTTTTACGGGTGACGGGTTAAGGCGCTCGTATTCCCTGGCAGGAGACTGCGCTGTGCGTGACCGCTATGTGCTGGGAATCCGCCGCGAGCAGCCAAGTCGAGGCGGATCAGACTGGCTGCTGGATCATCTTGCTGTGGGGGACGACGTCGTGGCCAGTCTTCCCTCCAATAACTTTCCCCTAAATGAGACAGCTGCTCGCCACACGCTTATTGCAGGAGGAATCGGTGTCACGCCGGTAATGGCAATGGGGTATCAGTTGAGCCGGCAGGGCATGGATTGTCACTTGCACTTTTGTGCTCCGGACGAGGCGCGGGCACCCCTGCTGGAGGAGGTGCAGTCCATCTTCGGGGATAACCTGACCCTGCACTTCGATAATGGTGACCCTGCGCAAGGAATTGATCTGGATCGTCTTCTGGAGAATCCATCAGAAGGCGAGCATGTTTATGTCTGTGGTCCGGCAGGATTGGTGGGGAGCGTTAGGGAAAAAGCCGCTCACTGGCCCGCCGGCACGGTCCATTGGGAGCCGTTTACTCCAGAGGCTGATCAAGCAACACAAAGGAACGAAGTTTTTGAGGTGGTGCTTTCGCGAAGGAATTTGCGTCTTGAGGTGCCGACGGATAAGACCCTATTGGAGGTGGTCCGGGAAGCCGGAGTCGAGATCGAATCCTCCTGTGAGGATGGACTATGCGGCTGTTGCAGAATTGGCCTGCTCGGGGGGGTTCCGGAGCATCGTGACCTGGTGTTGACGGACGCAGAAAAGGCATCGTCCGCAGACATCATGACCTGCGTTTCCCGCGCCAAAGCGGGAGAAGTCCTGGTGCTCGATATCTGACCTAGCTCTGGGACTGCTCCAGCATTGTTGGAATATGTTGCTCCCAGCCGATGGCCATGACATGAATTCCCTTGGTCACGGAGCGTAACTCCCGTATCGTGTCAGCGGCGATTTCGATGCTGATCCGGGCAATCTCGTCCTTATCTTCCCCCGCAGCAGCAATCTTCTCGATCAGATGATTCGGTATGTCTACGCCCGGAATGCGTTCGTTCATGTACTGCGCCATTTTTACTGATTTGATTGGGATGATCCCGGCGAGAATCGGTTTGGGAGAATTGGCTTTTTCCAGGAATGCTGAAAATGCATTCACGTCATACACAGCCTGGGTCTGGAAAAATTCGGCGCCTCCGTTAATTTTTCGATGCAGATTTTCAATCTCGGCATCAGGGTCAGTTGCCCCCGGATTAACCACTGCGCCGGCAAAGATCTCGGTATGCTGGTTAAGGGTGTTTCCATTCAGATCGGCACCGTTGTTCAAGGCACGCACTGCCTCGAGCAGTTGAGACGCAAAAAGATCAAAAACCGGCTTGGCATCAGGGTGATCCCCGTTCTTTGGAGAATCTCCGCCCATGAAGACCAGGTTGGAGATCCCAAGGGCGCAGGCGCCGAGAATGCTTGCCTGGATGGCCAGACGATTCTTGTCGCGAGACGTCATCTGCACAATAGGCTCCACACCTTCATCTAGCATCAGGTGCCCAACCGCAACGGGATCCATTGCCATCCTCGCAGCGTGTGACTCGGTCAGATTGATTGCACTGACATAGGGCTTGAGGAGACCGGCTTTTTCCAATAGAGGTGCAAGATCCAATCCTTTGGGGGGAGTGAGTTCGCTGGTCACGACAAATTCAGAAGAGTGCAGGGCGTTCGAGAGCGTGCTCATGGTGTCCTCAATAATTCGGTTCGATTTTTTCGAGCCAAGGCCGGATCGTTTCCTGCAGGCATCATAAAGTATCAGGCCGGCGGGTCAACTATCTCTTGGCTGTCTGGATGGGCGGGGCCATGATCAGGTCAAAGACCGTGGGTTGTGGATTAGCCCTGCGCGACGGCCGTTGCCTGAAACCCGACCGCGTTAAGGAGTTGAACCCTACGGGTCTTGTGCCTTTTCGTGACAGGCTTACACTTGGCCTTTGTTATTCAGTGGGATCCAAACATGAAAGCCGACATCATCATTGTCGGCGGGGGTATCGTTGGTTCCAGCATTGCTTACCACCTCAGCCAGTTGGCGGGCGCGGGGACGGTACTGGTGCTTGAGCGCGATCATACATATACCCATGCCGCCACTCCGCTGGCCAATGGCGGTATCCGCCGGCTGTTCAGCCTTCCCGAAAATATCCAGATGGCGGATTTCGGCCTGTCGTTCTATCAGCGATTTTCCAAGGATATGCGGGTTGAAGGCCATAGTGCCGATATCGGATTCAGGCGACAGGGGTATCTTTTTCTTTCTGATAATGGCGGTGCGGCCCAGATGGAAGAGAACTTCCGAATGCAGGAGTCGATGGGTGTACCGGTCACGCTTTTGAACCCGACTGAGCTCTCGCGTCGTTTTCCCTCGGTAAAGACAACGGGTGTGGATCTTGCCGTACTGTCCGACCAGGATGGATGGATTGACCCTCATGCCGCGCTCATGGGTTTTCGCCGAAAAGCCATTGCCAGCGGCGTCACTTATCAAGAAGCAGAAGTGATCCGTTTGGAAAAAGCAGGCAATGCGGTCCGGCGGGCGCATGACAAGGACGGCGCTACTTTTGAAGCGGATGTGTTTATCAACGCCTCGGGTGCTTGGTGTGCCGAGCTGGCCCAAACCGTCGATCTGGAACTCCCCGTCGAACCCATGTCCCGCGAAAGTTACTTTTTCCGCTGCGGTGAGGCGGTTGAACCATTGCCCTTTATCAAAACGGAAACGGATCTCGCTTTTCGCCCCGAGGGGCAGGGTTATGTGGGAGGTGTTCCGGACTGGTCAGAGAAGCCCGGGTGGAATTTTTCAGTCGCTCCAGAGCGCTTCAACTCGGTTGTCTGGCCTGCGCTTGCCGAGCGGATCCCGGCGATGCAGTCACTCAAGCTTGAAAGGAGTTGGCGGGGGCACTATGCGCGCAGTGTTCTAGATTATTCCCCAATCCTTGGCCCTTGCCACGGTGTGTTGGACAACTTCTTTCTTGCCAACGGCTTTTCTGGCCATGGCATCATGCACGCACCAGCAGTTGGCATGGGGCTGGCAGAGTACGTGGTTGAGGGCGCCTACCAAACGCTGGGTCTCGATTGCTTTGGGTATCGACGTATTCTGGAAAACCGTCCGTATCGTGAGAAAGGCATTATCTGATTAGTCCCGCACGGGCCGCTAATCCATAATCGGCGTCATGCAAGCGAACACGCGTTCTGCGAGGTTGGGTCGGTAGTGACAGCTAAGGTGCTCGTCGTCACTCCGGGTAAGCTTGGCGATTGCCTGATCTCCCTCGTGATTCCGGCTAATCTCGCGCGGGCGGGATTCGACGTCACTGTGCGTGGAGACTGTGCTCATGACCTTGCTTTGTGGCTGCCAGATATTCGCACAGGCCCGCGTCTTAGCGCACAAGAGTACGACCGCATTACAGATGAGTTTGATTTCTGTCTGATCGACTCACAGGCTCCGGGGCTTCAATCCGACGGTATCGATGCGCGGCCCGGGCTTTCACATCGGGTGGTGTTCTTTTCGTTAGCCCATCACGACCCGTCATTGGACGGTCGGTTTAGTCTTCAGGAATTGCCCGCTGAGAAGTCTGCTTTGTTCCGCGATCGGATTCCACGCAAGGGACTGATCCGGGATAAAACGAAGAGTGGACTCACAATGGTCGAGCACGTGGTGGAGTTCTGTCGGCGAGAACTGCTTCTCAAAGAGGCGCATCCGGATATCGGCCTGATGCCGTCGCAAACATCTGAGCGCGAGGAAAAAAAGAGACCCATCGTTTTTTCTCCGACCAGCGGCAAGGCGAGGAAGAACTGGCGGGCAGAACGTTTTGTGCTTTTGGCCCGACAATTGCAGGATATCGGGCACAAGTGTGTTTTCGCAGTCGCGCCCTCCGAGACGGCTGAGTGGAGCAAACGGCTCGATGGGCAGTTTACTTTGGCTCCGACGCCGACGATTGCGGCATTGGCGAAGTTGCTGAGTGACGCTCGGACGCTGGTGTGCAATGATTCTGGTGCAGGGCATTTGGCGAGTGCGCTGGGGACGCCGGTGGTTGCCGTGATTCCGCGGCGCGATTCAGATTACACCTGGCGCCCTGGTTGGGGGAGAGTAAAACTGGTGTCTCCGATATTGCCAACGCGAGCGTTGTCCGGTCTCTGGCCGTACTTTGTTAGCGTTCGAAAGGTCAGGCACAGTCTGCAGTCGTTTCTGCCTCCCGGCGAGACAATCTCTGAGTAGACGAATGGGGCCACTGAACGGATATCGGATTGTAGAAATGGCGGGGCTGGGCCCGGCGCCTTTTTGCGCGATGCTGCTCTCGGATATGGGTGCGGATGTTGTCCGTATTGACCGTGAGGGCGGCTCCAATCCTTTGGATCTTAAGATTGATGTGCTCAATCGGGGCCGGCGCTCCGTTGCCCTTAATCTCAAGACTCCCGAGGGTATCGCAACGGCGCTTGCGCTGATTGCACGTGCTGATGCCGTAATCGAGGGGTATCGGCCGGGCGTCATGGAGCGCCTTGGCCTTGGGCCCGAGGAGTGTTTGGCGAAGAACCCGTGTCTGGTGTACGGACGGATGACAGGATGGGGTCAAGCGGGCCCTTTGGCTCACGCCGCCGGCCACGACATCAACTACATCGCGCTGACGGGCGTGCTGGATGCGATCGGCACCGATGAGTCAGTGACGCCGCCACTCAATCTGGTCGGCGACTTCGGCGGCGGAGCGCTTTATCTCGCCTTCGGAGTCGTGTGCGCTCTTCTGGAAGCGAGGGGGTCGGGAGAAGGTCAGGTGGTTGATGCCGCAATGGTCGACGGCGCAGCGCATCTGATGACCATGATGTATGGTCTGACACAGCAGGGGAAGTGGACCGACAAGCGTCAGGACAATCTGCTCGACGGGGGCGCGCATTTCTATGGCGCCTTCGAATGTGCGGACGGAAAGTGGATTGCGATTGGATCCATTGAGCCTCAGTTTTACCGCCTGCTTTTGGATACGCTTGGGATTGATCCGGATGCGGAAGGTGTCAGTCAGTCCAAGGAAAACTGGCAACGAATGCGCGAACAACTCCGGCAAATATTTTTGCGTGAGCCCCAGTCGTATTGGTGTGAACTGATGGAAGGCACGGACATCTGTTTTGCACCAGTGCTCAGCATGACTGATGCGCCGGAGCATCCGCACAATAAACATCGCAGTGTATTCGTTGAAGACTTCGGGATTACCCAGCCAGCCCCCGCACCGCGTTTCAGTCGCACCCCAGGCCGCATCCGTCGCGAGCCGCCTCAGCCGGGAGAACATACCGAGGAGGTTCTCAAGGAGTGGGGCATCCGTTAGTGGTTGCCGTTGTTGCAAAAAGCCACGTCTTGCGAGTCATGTTGCTGGCAAACCGAGCTTGTGAGCCTAGTGAGATAGAGTAAAGCAATATTTTCAAATAGACCGAAGGAGTAGATGATGACATCGTTGAAAGGGAAACGCGCAATCATATCGGGGGGCAGCCGCGGCATCGGATTGGCGATGGCCAAGAGACTCGCCGCTGAGGGCGGCAGCGTCGCGATTCTTGCCAAGACGGCTGAGCCGCATCCCAAACTGCCGGGAACCATCTACACGGCAGCTGAAGAAATTGAAGCAGTAGGGGGCAAGGCTTTGCCGATCGTCACGGATGTGCGCGATGAGAATCAGGTGAAGTCGGCAGTTGCTCAGGCAGCTGAGGCTTTTGGGGGATTGGATATCTGCATCAACAATGCCAGCGCCATATCCCTGACACCCACCAGCAAAACAGAAATGAAGAGGTTTGATCTGATGTTTGCTGTCAATGTGCGGGCGACATTCATGCTCTCAAAGGAGTGCCTGCCTCATCTCGAGAGGAGCGAAAATCCGCATATCCTGAATATTTCGCCGCCTCTGGATATGCAGACCAAGTGGTTTGCGCCTTCGGTTGCTTACACCATGTCCAAGTTCGGAATGAGTCAGTGCGTATTGGGAATGGCAGGAGAATTGAAGTCCAAGAAGATCGCGGTCAACGCATTGTGGCCGCATTCGGTAATTGCGACTGCCGCAATCAGTAATGTGGTGGCAGGAAATCTTGCTTTCCCTCATTGCCGTAAACCCGAAATCATGGCGGATGCGGCAGCAGCGATTCTCTCCAAGGAGGCCGCCGAATTTACCGGACAGTTTTGCATCGATGATGTCTTGCTGTCATCAGAAGGGGTAAGTGATTTCAGCATTTACCGGGTAGACCCCAGCAAACCGCTTTGGAGTGACTTCTTTGTGCCGGAAGGTACGCCGGAAATTGAACCAGTGGTGATGATGTCGGGGATGAGCATTTAGCGAAGCGGGTCAAAGACCGGCACACATGATCCCATCGGACTCTGCGCAAATAAGCGGACAATATCCATTGCAATGTCGATACTGATTACCAACACCACAGTCGTGACGGTCGACGAAACTCACCGCGTTATTGAAAACGGCGCAGTGTATGTTGAAAAGGATCGCATTGCGGCAGTGGGAGATGCGCATGTACTGGGTGAGCAGTACTCGATGGCGGAAACCGTAGTCGACGGCAAAGGAAAAGTCGTAATGCCCGGCTTCGTGAGCGCACACAACCATGTAGGGTATGCCGTGTTTCGCGGGCGGGCCGAAGACATCGGACATGCGCCAACACACCGCTTGTATCTTCCAATGAGCGGTGTCATCGCACAAGAGGAGCGCCAGGTCATCGGCGCTCTGGCCGTTACCGAACTGCTGAGAGGCGGGGTAACCACCATTCTCGAGATGGAGGAGGATGCCGAGCTCTTTGCGCCGTTTATCGATAGCAGCGGTATCCGGGCGCTTATCGGTGTGATGGTGAACGATTTGAATCTTGAGGCATTGGCGCGCGGTGAAACCGTTTTTGATGCGGCCGTGCGAGATCAACAACTTGATCAGGCCAATGGGTTGGCAGAGCGCTGGCATGGGCGAGCGGATGGCCGGATCCAGGCGGTCATGGCGGCGACCGGACTGTCGACATCGTCGCCCGAGCTGCTTCAGGGATTGCGCCGGGGGGCGGACGAAAAAGGACTCCGCCTGTCTGCGCACTTAGGATTCGGGGAGCGGGACCTCGTTCAGCGGATTCACGGCATGGCCCAGTTTGATTTTGCGGACACGCACGGCATGCTCGGCCCTGATGTGGTGGCAGTGCACTGCTATGAAGTAGACGATGACGAGGTTAACATCCTGGCGCAGTCCGGCACCCATCTTGCGCATTGTCCGCATATGAATCAGTTTCGAGGAGAGGTCGCTCCCATCCAAGCGATGCGTGCAAGAGGCATGCAAGTGGGGTTGGGTATCGATAACTACTTTTCCGACTACTTTGAGGTGTTGCGGTCGTGTCTTGCCAGCGCCCGGATTCGGGCGCATGACCCTGAAATACTGTCGGCGCCTGAAGTCCTTGCCTTGGGAACGATTGATGCGGCGCGGGTGCTCGGTCTTGATCAGGAGATTGGCTCAATTGAACCTGGCAAAAAGGCTGATCTGCAGCTGGTCAATATGCAAAGACTGGGCCTGACACCGGTTAATGATCCGGTGACGACACTCGTCTACCACGGCCACGCTAAAGATGTGGATATGGTGCTGGTGGACGGCGAGGTGGTGGTGATGGACGGGATGGTGCAAACCGCTGATCAAGATGATCTGGTGACCCGCGCTGGGGATGCGGCGGATGCCGCCTGGAAACGCTTTGCGGAGCGCTACGGCGGTTATTCGGTAGCGCCGCCGAATTGAGTCAAGTCCGAGGTCTCAGAAATCAGTTTGCGGTTTCAACCGCAACATCACTTTCAAAATCGTCGGATATTTCGTTCCCATCCATTTTCCAGTTCGGATACTCGTTTTTGTAAGTATCGCGAATTTGTTCGATCGGTGGTTCAGCAAAATCGCCGCGTTCACGAACGTATTCCATATGGCGGCGTCCCTCGAGATCAAAGGGATGGTAAAGCGAGTCTTCTCGTCCATTGAAATCGAGCGGTCTTAGACGGAATTTATGACAAAGCTCAAGATTGAACGCGGGTGTCGCTTTGACCCACTGACCTTCCAGAAAGATAGAGGTATAACCATGCCAGTAAAAAACGTCAGTGCCCATTCTCTCGCGCATTTTCTGGGTAGATAGGTGGTTTCTCACATCGGCGTAACCCAAACGGGCAGGGATACCCGCCGACCGACAACAGGCTGCCAGAAGAACCGCTTTTGAAATGCACCAGCCGTGACCCAGTTCCAGATTGCGTCGAGCACAGAGTCCGTTGACTGAGATATCCAGATCATAGCCGTCGTAACGGATTTCATCCCGCACTGCGTAGTAAAGCCGCACTGCCTGAGCAACAGCCTGCATTTCGGTGCCAATTGCTCTACGGGCAAAGCCGACAACGGCGTCATCATCGCTTTGTACCGTAGGCCCTGCCTGTAGGAATGGTCTGAAATCTTCTGTCATCGATAATCGAAACGCGTTTGGAATTGAGTTCCAGCGATTGGGTAATCAGAACGTTGGCTCAACCAGTCATCTTATGCCGGTGTGATCTTATCCGGGGCGCTGGAGTTCAGTCACCACCGCCTCAGCAAGCGCCCGCGCAGCCAGAGACAATGTATCAGCCCCGCGAGAAATTACGCATAAAGTGGAAACAAGTTTTTGTTTGATAGGCCGAGTGGTCACGCCGCCCAGAGCCACCATGGTTTTCGCGGTGTAGGGGTCTACGATCGCTGGTTTGCCGGTGATTCTGGCAAGAGAGGCGACGGCAATGTTGGAATAGGCTGATAGGCTCACAAAGGGCCAGGACAATATTTTCTGCCAGTTTTCATCTGCGCCACGCAAGCGTGAACTTTCATAGGCAATACAGTCTGCTTTCTGTAGTTGGTTGAGGTCGATTGCGGTGTTGGGTTGGGCAAGGGCGTGATCTTGAGGCAGGAGGCAGACATACCGAAGTTCCTGTTCATAGAAGACGGTGAGTGATTCGGGCCTGTGATGGACATTGACGACCGCGAAGTCTAGTTGTCCCATGGTAACTGAATCGATTAAGCCGGCAGAATGATTGACCCGTAGCGAGATGTTGAGGCGGGGGTTTGTTCTGATGGGTTGTCCCGATGGCTTCGGGAGTGATTTGATACACCAGAACAGGAGTAACACCAATGAGCACTTCACCATCCGCGCTGGTGCGAATGGCCTGCGCGTTTTCCTTGAGTCGGTCTGTACCCGTAAAGAGGCTTTCAACCGCATCCCCGAACCGTCGACCCTCGACGGTAGACGTGATGCCACGGCCATTTCGGACAAAAAGGTTAAACCTGACTGACCGCTCAAGTTCCTTGATCAACCGCGTCACACTGGGTTGGGATAGTGCAAGTGTCTTGGCGGCCTCGGTAATCGAGCCCGTGCGCAGGGTCGCCCGAAAGGCATCGAGTTGCTTTAGATTTATATCGAGAGAATTATATAAAAAACAAATATATTGTCGATCAAAATGTATTTGTCAAATATATGGAAACCACCGATACTGGCTCGTTTCAGGCAACAGAACCGTCCTGAAATTCAGATGGCCCCAACGATCTGCCTCAACAGTTTGTCAGCACCCAAAGCGTTGGAGATTCTTAAGCGGCCTCGCGGTGGGTAAGTTATATGCAGTGTTTTGATGTCAGCGACCTAAGAACGAAAGCGAGGCAAAGGATGCCGCGAATGGTGTTTGATGCTCTCGATGGCGCGGCTGGAGAGGAGACCGCCAGTCGGCGAAACCTGACGGCATTCAAAGAAGTCTGTCTTCAGGGTAGAGTGCTTGTGAATGTCGAAGAGCGTTCTCTCAAGACACGCTTTCACGATAAAGAGTGGCAGATACCCTTTGGCGTGGCGCCGATGGGTATGTGCAACCTGTTTTGGCCCGGCGCCGACAAGGTGCTTGCTCGAGCGTCAAAACACTACGGATTTCCTCTTGGCGTTTCGACGATGTCCTCAACCTCTCTTGAGGAAATGCTGGAACAGTCGGATGGCAATGCCTGGTTTCAATTGTACGCCGGAGAGTCTGATGAGTTGACCCAAAGCCTGGTATCGCGCGCGGCAGCGGCGGGTTACGACACCCTTATCCTGACGGCAGATGTGCCGGCACTCGCGCCTCGACGGCGCGATCAGAAAAATGGCTTTAGCGTGCCGTTTCGAATGGCACCAAGACAGTTTGTTGATTTTTGTCTGCACCCAAGATGGGCTTTGACAACACTTATGAATGGCAAGCCCCGCCCGTGCAATGTGCGGCCTTCAGGGGATTCCGCTGCGTCCGGCGACGGCCAAGCCGGTTTTCGTCGGGAATCGGGCAGAGGCCGTTTTGACTGGGCTTTTTTCTCCCGTCTGAGATCGCAGTGGCCCCACCGGCTTGTTCTAAAAGGTGTGATGAGTCCGCAAGACGCAAAAACGGCGGCGGATGCAGGTGCAGATGCCGTTTACGTATCGAATCACGGGGGCCGACAACTTGACAGCGCTCCTGCCGCAATCAGTGTGTTACCGAAGGTGCGGGAGGCAGTGGGTGCTGACTTACCGTTGATTTTTGACAGTGGTGTGCGCAGCGGTGAGGACATCGCGCGCGCCCTGGCAAGCGGCGCGGATTTTGTGATGGTAGGCCGGCCGGCGCTCTACGCATTGGGCGCAGGCGGCCAGTTGGGTTTTGAAGCACTGCTTAAGTTTCTGACGAGCGAACTCAGCACCGTCATGGCGCAATTAGGGTGCCGGTCTATCCACGAACTGAATCACAAGGTTCGTGTTCGCTAAGCCCGCGCTGGCTTTTTTCTTAAGCGTTTAAATAAAAATAGAAAGAAATGATGAAAAACCCAACAAATATCCGCGGCGGCGCACTGTTGGCGCAGGCGCTTCATGAAAAGGGCATCTCACAGGTATTTACCCTGAGTGGAGGGTTCTGTAATCCTGCCCTGGAGGGACTCGCCGATCGAGGCATCACGATCATCAACTGTCCCCATGAACAGGTCGCGGGTCATCTTGCAGACGGGTACACGCGGGTCACTCGATCCCCTGCGGTGTGTCTGGTGGGGCCGGAGGGCTTTGCCAACGCCGTGCCGGCAATGATGGAAGCCTGGGGCGAGCGTACGCCTGTCATGTTCATTACTGGCTCCAGTACCCTGAAGCGTCAGGGCAGTGGCGGATTCAAGGAGATTGATGATGTCGCAATCGCGGCGCCGCTCACAAAGTACAGTGCCAGTATTACGGACGGCACCCGGATCAGGGAGTTTGTAGATCGGGCCTACAAGACCGCTTTAAGCGGTTACCCGGGGCCGGTACACCTCAGCGTGCCTGTAGACATTATGTTCTCCTCTTTTCCGGCCGACGCGCAGCTGGATGAAAGGCCCTACGTGCACGACGCCCGGCTGGCACCGCGGGCCTGGCCGAATCCGGATGATCTTCAGACGGTCATTGCATCTTTGCAAAAGAGTGAGCGGCCGATACTGATAGGCGGGCACGGCGTCTGGTGGTCACGCGCCGAAGAGAAACTCGAAGAGGTTGGTCTGAAGCTCGGTATCCCCATTTTCAATATCCCCTATCACCAGAAACTCCTGCCCGAGACTAGTGAGGCCTATATGGGGCTTGCCGACATCCACCAGTATCGACCCTCAGCTGAAGCATTGAAGGAGGCGGATCTGGCGATCATGGTAGGCGGCCGTTTGGATAATCAGATGAATTTCGGTAATCCGCCGCTCTTTCCGGCATCGTGTGAGCTGATCTGCGTTAACGGGTCTGCCGAAGAAACGGAACTCAATCGAGCGGCGGACAAGGTGCTGTTAAGCGATCCCGGCGCATTTTTCGACGCGCTCCTTACTTTGCCGGAGACGGGCAACTGGCACGAGCGAACAGACTGGAAGGCGCAGCAACGCCTGCGCCGCAGCGAATGGGTCGAGCAGACCATCGCCGAGATGGCGCAGGATACGACACCTGGACAGGGCGCGCATCCGCTGCAGTTAGCCCTTGAGGTTCAGAGCGCCATGGATGAAAAGGATTGGCTCGTGATTGATGGCGGTAACACACACTTCTGGTCCGAGATCGCTGTCAATCTTGCCGGATGGCAGGGTCAGAAACTGACCGGCATCCTGCATCCCGGTGCTTTCAGTATGCTGGGGGTAGGAGTGTCCTTTGCGCTAGCGGCCAAGCTGCATGACCCGGATTCTCACCCGGTGGTGATCAGCGGTGATGGGGCATTCCTGTCTGGAGGCCTCAGTATTGAAGCCGCTTTTCAGGAAAATGCGCCGATCACGGTTGTGATCGACAACAATGGCGGATTGACCACAATCTCACAACAGCAGGAACGCCTCTTTGCGAACGGCAGCCACGTGGCAACCGATTTTCGGGATATACCGTTTCATACCCTGTTCGAGGGTTTGGGGGGTTACGGGGAGCTGGTCGAAGACCCAAAGGAAATTGCCCCCGCGGTACGCCGGGCAATCGCCAGCGGTCGAACGGCCTGTGTCAACGTCCGTACCCGCGGCGTCATCAGCCCGATTGTTGCGGCGGTAACAAGCAAGCGCGACAAGGCGTCAATCGAATAAGATGTCTGCTAAGCCGGTGAGAGTCAAATATTTTTCTCTTGGTAGGTAGGTATGCCAATCATTTCTTCACACATACTGGATTCAGTGAACGGGTGTCACGCAGCGGGCATTCGGGTGGCTTGCAGCCGGCTTCAGCCCTCCGGGGATCGTGAGAAGGTGATCGAAATGCAGGCCGATGAATCTGGAAGAATTACGATTACGGTGGATACGACACAGGATGTGCAAGGGACCCGTTATGAACTGGTCTTTTTCACGCGGGAGTATTTTTCACAGCGTCCTGATAAAGATCACACCAAAACTGCATCTCCCGTGAATGAGTCTGTCGTGCATCTGGATCTTTCTTCAGTGTCGGAGCGTTGTCACGTCCCCTTGATGATCTCGCCCCACAGTTATTCCCTCTGGTGGTCAGGCGGGAATCACTAGCCACAGATGTCTTCAGGCCTTGTCACCTCACGCCGTAATCGGCGAACGCCTTATACCGATCGCGTCGAGGCGCTGGGGGTTAGCGGATTCTCAATCGTAAATCACACGCTCTTGCCGAAATCTTTCACCAGAAGTGTAGAAGAAGATTACTGGCACCTGAAGGAACACGTTCAGCTATGGGATGTCGGGTGTCAGCGCCAGGTCGAACTGCGCGGACCCGATGCCGCCTTTCTCGCGCAGCAAATGACACCGCGTGATCTCAGGTCCATGGCAGTCGGTCAGTGTTACTACACACCCTTGATTGATAACCGTGCAGGACTCCTCAATGACCCTGTGTTGTTGAAGCGGGATTGCGACTGGTTTTGGTTTTCGATAGCGGATTCGGATGTACTGCTCTGGGCTAAAGCGCTGGCGCTGGGTATGAAGCTTGACGTCGAGGTCTGTGAGCCCGACGTCTGGCCGCTGGCAGTGCAGGGACCGCGGGCGGAAGAACTGGTTGCCCGTGTCTTTGGGGATGAGGTGCGCTCCGTTCCCTATTTCTCTTATATTGAGCGTGACTTTCATGGACGACGTCTGGCCGTGGCCCGTTCCGGCTACAGCAAGCAGGGCGGGTTCGAGCTCTATCTCGACGACAGTACGCTGGGAGCAGCACTCTGGGACACCTTATGGGATGCAGGCGTGGATCTCGAGGTAGCACCGGGTTGTCCCAACCTGATCGAACGCATAGAAGCGGGACTGCTGTCGTATGGTAACGAGATGACTCGTGAGAATAATCCCCTGGAAATCAATCTCGACCGTTTCTGCCATCTGGATAGTGAGATCGAATACATCGGTCGTTCGGCCCTTGAAAAGATTAGCGCCGAAGGCCCCAATCAGCGCATGCGTGGACTGCTCATCGAGGGTGAACGGTGCCCGCCTTGCGCTAAACCTTGGCCGATATTCGCTGATGGCATCAAGGTGGGTCAGGTGACCAGCGCCATCTGGTCTCCCGCATTGGGTAAAAATGTGGGTTTGTCGATGATCTCAAAATCGCACTGGACTGCACGGACTCCGGTAAAGGTGGCGATGCCCGGGGGAGTCATCTCGGATGCGGTCATTGTGACTCTGCCGTTTGATAATGAGCGCGGGTAAGCCCATGACACGTCCTCTTTGCGTCATCATCGGCCCGGGAGAAGGTCTTGGTCGGGCGCTTGCTGCCAAATTCGCGGCACAGGGTTTCGATCTCGCACTGGTTTCCCGGTCTGAAAAAAACTGTGCTCATGCCATTGAGGCGGTAGAAAAAAATTCAGGAAACGCCCGTTTTTTCTCGGCGGATGTGACTCAGCCCCAGACCGTCGAATCCGCTGTAGCGGATATCTATCAGGAGATGGGTGAGATCCGGCTTCTGATTTACAACGTCCGCGGCCGTTTTGATTCCTGTATGCCGCTGGATATGACCTACGAGGCGCTTGAAAGAATTTACCAGGAAGAAGTGGTCGGCGCATTTGCTGCAGCAAAGGCTGTGCTGCCGAATATGATTGAAAAAGGCCAGGGCAGTATTTTTTTCTCAAGCGCAACAGCGGCGCTCCGGGGATCGGCGCGGTTTTCTTTATATGCGATAGGCAAGTTCGGTCTGCGTGCCTTGTCTCAAAGTCTGGCAAAGGCCTACGCAGTAGACGGTATTCATATCGCCCACTTCAGGCTAGACTGCAATCTGGATGTGCCGGTCATGAAAGAACTCTTTGGTTCAGATTATGATCCCAGGAACTTTGCAGATCCCGACGATGTTGCCCAGACTTATTGGCTGACTTTCCAGCAGCCAAAATCAGCATGGAGTAACGAAGTTGAGATTCGCCCGTATACTGAGGAATGGACGTACTGAAGCTTTGTACGACTCATTCGCTGTAACTCCAACATGATGAGAGATAAGCCTTTATGACCTACCAACTCTTTTACGGGCTGGGCAGCGCCGCGATGGGGACGCGCGTCATGCTTGAGGAGATTGGAGTCCCGTACGAACTGATTGAATCCACCAAGGATAGAACCAAACCCCGTCCGCCCGAACAGATGGCGATCAACCCAAACGGTTGGCTTCCCGTTTTGAAATGGGAGGACAGTGCGATGTACGAGTGTGCTGCGATCACAGTATTTCTTTGTGACCGTCATCCAGGAGCAGGGCTGGCCCCGACGCTGGATGACCCCTCGCGCGGGCTTTACCTGCAGACACTGGTTTACTTTTCAAGCTCTGTCCAGAATGCCTTCCAGCTAAACTATTATCCGGATCGGTTTGCGGATACTCCCGAGGATGAGCCGAGCGCACAAAAGCGCGGGATACGTCGTCTGCGCGAGACCTGGAGCGTAATCAATGACCAGATCGGCGATAACCGCTGGATGCTGGGAGAGCGTTTCAGCGCCTTGGATATTTATCTTTTTATGTTGACAACCTGGCTCCGCCCGTCGCGCGGGCATCCGACCGTCAGTGAGTTTCCGAATGTAGAAAGAATCGCCCGGTCTGTGTTGCCCAGGGACAGTATCCAACTTGTTTATGAGAACTGGATTGCTGACAACAGCTAAGGGTATTGTTACGGGCTACTTCGAAGGAGTCACAATCTAGGGCAGATGCAGTTCCAGCCTATAGCCAACGCACCGTTTGGAGTCATTGCGCACGATGTTGATTGTGCCTCAGCAAGCGCTGATGACATCGCACGTGTCAAATCTGAAGTACACGACCACCAGTTGGTGGTTATCCGGAACCAGAAGCACCTGACGCCTCAGGAAGAAGTCAGCTTTTATCGCGCGGTTTATCCTGAGGGCACCTCCGTCTGGCGTCATCAGCGTGAGAACCCCTGGGAAAAATACAAGGTCGAGCAGGGCAACAAAGCGGGGACCTACCAGATTCCCTCAGAGCCCGGCGTTCTGGTGTTGGGCAAGGGGGAGATTGATCATTACGGCCTCAGGGTAACGCTGGGCGGGGACCGCGCTGCCTACGGGAAGACTGCGGGATCACAGGTGTTGGGCGGCGGCGCTTTGCAGTGGCATATAGATGGAACGTTTTACGGACATGCGCCGGGTCATTACACGCAGATGCGTTGTATTGAACCTCCGACCGGTAAGGGGCATTGGCTTGAACATCTGGATCTTGGCGATCCGCTATGGTGCCCCGCGGGTGCAACGGCTTTCGCCAGCGGACGGATCGCCTATGACGCGCTGACCGAAGCGGAACGGGAAGCATGTCTCGATACTAAAGTGCACTATCTCCCGAAACCCTTTGAAACAACTTACTCCCTCGCGAACAGTCAAAATGGCCTTAGCGTCGTTGATCCGGATGCCGAGGCGATTTACGAAGGCGGCAATGAGGTGCCCGGTGCGCCCTTTGCTGACCCGGCTGCACAGGTTTACCCGCTGGTCTGGACCTGTCCTGACACGCGACGTCAGGCACTGATGCCCCAGCCGCGGTGCCTTGCTTTTTTGGAGACCAAGAAGGGCGCCAAAAGACAGTTTCTGGGAATGACTGCCTCGCGGCGGTTGGTCGAAAACTGGATGTGGCCGGCTGTCTTTGCCGATCAGGTGTATATCCATGATTGGCAAGCGGGAGATCTCGTTCTCTGGTACAACCATTCCGTCTGGCATTCGGCAACGGGAAAGCTGGCGCCTGAAGATCGGCGGCTCATGCACCTGACTGCCTTCAATGCAGGGAGCGCCCCGGTGTGTCTGCGAGACCAGAGAGAAGCGGCCACCTAGCGAGGTGTTGGTAAATGGCTAAAAACTCGATTCTCGATTTTGATCTGGGGAGTTGGGTATTCCCGGTCAGTACCGCCTCAAAAGAAGCGCAGCATCTTTTTGATCTTGGCCTGAATTGGTGTTTCGGCTTTAACCAGGATGAAGGGTTGGCGTGCTTTAAGGCTGCCGCCGCGCTCGACCCTCAATGCGCGATGCTGCATTGGGGGATAGCCTATGCGTCGGGGCCTTTTTACAACATGCCCTGGTGCGATTTCGGCGAAATCGAAGCGTCGGAATGCACCGCTTTCTGTCGAGGCCATATCGATAAAGCCTTAGCGCTCTCGGGCACTGCGACGGCGCTTGAAATCGCGCTCATCGACGCGCTGGCCCAGCGTATACAGAAACCGCATCCGGTCAGCCGGGAAGAATTTGATCGCTGGGACGATGCCTATGCCGATGCGATGCGCAAGATCAACGAGGAATTTCCGGATAACCTGGATGTGATGGCGTTTTTTGCTGAAGCGATGATGACCCGCACGCCCTGGCACCTTTGGGATGTTGAAAAGGGCTGTCCCACGCCAGACGCTGACACCATTGAGGCCATCACGGTTTGCGAACGCGCGATTACCCTGGCGGACCAACTTGGGGCACCCCAGCACCCGGCCATTTTGCACCTGCATATACATCTTCTGGAGATGTCGCCAGAGCCTGAGCGGGCGATGACTTCTGCCGACCGCCTTGGGGGACTTTGTCCTGATGCCGGGCATATCCATCATATGCCCGGGCATATTTATGTCCTGTGCGGCGAGTATGAAAAGGCCCGGATTGCGAGTGAACACGCGATTTCTGTGGATCGTGAGTATCTTGCATACGCCGGCCCCTATAACTACTACACCACATCCCGCTGCCATGATCTGCATCTGATGATGCATGCCTGCATGATGCTTGGACAATTTGGACCCGCCTTAGCGGCAGCCGAGGAGATCTGCGAGAACCTGACCGAAGACGTCATCGACCTTAAAGACAAGCCGTTTATCCGGTACACCATGGAAGGATATTTTTCGATGAAAGTCCACGCGTGGGTGCGGTTTGGTAAGTGGCGCCGGATTGTGCAAGCGCACATGCCGGAAAACCCCGATCTCTACTGCGTATCGACCAGCATGCATCACTATGCCAAGGGTGTGGCCCATGCGGCGCTGAAGGATTTTGATCAAGCGGAGGAACAGAAAACCCGCTTTTATGAATCACTGAAGCGAATCACGCCGGACCGAAGATTTTTTAACAATCCGGCACTGCAAACCCTGGGCGTGGGCGAAAAGATGCTATTGGGCGAGCTTGAGTATCACAGGGGCAACCATGAGAGCGCTTTTGATCATTTGCGTGAAGCTGTGAAGCGATCTGACAGTTTGCATTACTCGGAACCCTGGCCCTGGATGCATCCCCCTAGGCATGCATTGGGTGCACTGCTCATGGAGCAGGGTCAGCATGAGGAAGCGGAGACGATCTACCGGGAAGATCTGGGGTTGACCAACTCAGTCGTTCGTTGTGCCCAACACCCGAACAATGTCTGGGCACTGCACGGGTTGGTGGAATGTCTGACGATCCGCGGCGAGCGCGGCGAGAAAGAAGAACTAGCAAAATTCAAGACCCTGCTGAACAGTGCAATCGCCAAGGCGGATGTTGCTGTGATGTCCTCTTGCTGCTGTCGGGAACAGGTGCGTGATCTGCCCGGGTGATTTGTGATTGTTGAGGGACCGCGTTCCTTAAACTTCGTCAACTGCCTGCTCAGATTGCATTACTTGGTCTGCCTGCATCCAGAGGCGGACGCTCTTCGGCGGATGGAGTATCGGTCCTTGATAGTTGATGGCACCAAGGATTTCTTCGGTAGCGACTGATCGCCCCCGCGTTTTGAACAATCCCCTGGCGGTAGCGCGGGCGGCCCGCTTGCTGTCGGTCAGGATGTCGTGTCGAAAGTACAGCCATTTTTCATCCCAGCCGATGATGCGGCTGTCAAGGGCGATCTTTTCAAAGGCATGCAGGGGTCTGTCGAACCTGACCATTACACCGCCTGCCACGGGAACCCACTTGTTTTTGAGAACAGTGCTGACCAGTCCGCACTGTGTCATCAGGTCAAATCGACCCAGATCCATCAGGGTAAGGTAACGCCCGTTATTCATGTGGGCGTTAGTGTCGAGATCGTTAGGCCACACCCGCATGACAACCTGCGAGGAGCGAAGCGCCGGATCAAGCCGGGTGGTGAGCGCTCTGAAAAAAACGCGGCCCGCACGAACAAAGGGATACACGAAACGGCCTTTCTAGACTGAATGCAAAACCTAAAAGGCGTCGTCCGGAAATTCCATCATCGTTTTGCCGCCTACCATAATCGCTGAGAACAATGAGCCGGTCTGAGGCAGAACGCGCTCCATAAAGAAGTGTGCGGTTGCGATCTTGGCTTGATAAAAACCTTCTTCATCCGTCTCTTTCTTGCTCAGTGCCACCTTCGCCATTTGAGCCCAGAGGAATGCCAAAGCGACCAGGGCAAAAAGTTTGAGATATTCGCTGGACGCGGCACCCGCCTCATTGGGGTTTTTCAGACCTGCCTGAGCAATCTGGCCGGTGGCGATCTGCAGCCGGCCGAAGGCTTTGGCTAGCGGCAGAATGAATGGCTGCAGCGTCGCATCAGCAGTGTTGGCGTCGATCCATTTCTGGACAGGATGAAAAAAGCGCCGCAGATACCGGCCCATGTGAGTGGGCAGTTTGCGCCCAACCAGATCCAGCGCCTGAATACCGTTTGCGCCCTCATAGATCATCGCGATCCGCGCGTCGCGGGCATATTGCTCCACCCCGTTTTCCCAAATATAACCATGACCGCCATAGACCTGTATGGCCATCTGTGCGGCGTCGTGTCCTGCTTCAGAGAGATAGGACTTCACGAGCGGAGTCAGGAGTTGAACCAGATCATCGGCTTCCTTTCGGGCCTGCGGATTGTTACTCCGGTCTCGAATATCGATATTGCGGCCAATCCAGACCGACAGTGCGCGGCCTCCCTCGGTAAATGCACGCATGGTCAGCAGCATGCGCCGGATATCCGGATGCACCAGAAGCGGGTCAGCCGGTTGGTCGGGGTATTGGGTTCCGCTGAGCGAGCGGCCCTGTTGACGGTCTTTCGCATATTGGACGGCGGCCTGGTAGGCACTCTCTCCGATACCCAGACCCTGGATCCCGACGCCCAGGCGCGCGTCATTCATCATCGTGAACATGGCCCGCATCCCCTTATGCGGTTCGCCGATGAGCCATCCCGTTGCGTTCTCAAGACTCATTTCGCAGGTGGCTGATGCCTTAATCCCCATTTTGTTTTCGATGCGTGCGCAGCGCATCCCGTTGCGTTCACCGATATCTCCATCTTTATTGGGAAGAAATTTGGGTACCAGAAAGAGACTGATGCCCTTGATTCCTGGCGGCGCGTCGGGCAGTCGTGCGAGCACCAGATGGATTATGTTTTCTGTCAGGTCGTGTTCACCGGCCGTGATAAAGATCTTGGTACCGGTCAATTGATGTGAGCCATCGTCTGCCGCAACGGCTTTGGTTCGGATCAAGCCGAGATCAGTACCGCATTGAGGTTCGGTCAGACACATCGTCCCCGACCAGATGCCGCTGACCATTTTTGGCAGATAACGTTCCTTGAGTTCTTCGCTGGCAAAGGTGTTGATGGCGCGATAAGCCCCCCGGGTCAAGCCCACGTAGGTGGCGAAAGACACATTGGCCGAGCAGGCCATCTCTTCCATCAAGACATTCAGGGCGCCAGGCATGCCTTGTCCGCCGTATTTGGGGTCACAGGGCAGTCCAATCCACCCACCCTCGGCATATTCCTGATAAGCCTTTGCGAATCCGGGTGGCGTTGTTACCTTGCCGTCTTCATATTGGCAGCCATGGCTGTCGCCAGCGGCGTTCAACGGGAACAATTCGTTTTCAGCCAGCCGCGCTGCCTCTTCGAGAACAGGCTCAACGAGATCGGCAGTGGCATCCTCACAGCCGGGTAAGGCACTAATATCAGCGGGGTCGAAAAGTTCGTTGTAGACGAACTGCATATCGCGCAATGGCGCGGAATAACTAGGCATGATGTTTTCTCTTCAAATCAGTTACGCAACGGCTTGCCGGTCTCGAGCATGTGCTCGATGCGATCAAGCGTGGGCGAGGTCCGGAGCAGGCTGACAATCGCAGTGCGTTCCAGGCCCAGCACCTTATCCTCGGTGAGAGTGTCCGTCGGGTCGACTTTGCCGCCAGCCAGCACGTGCGCCAGTTTCTTGCCAACGGTCACGTCGTGCTGGGTGGCTTTGCCGGCGCGCCGGAAGTCGTTGAGTACCAGCGTCATGGCCGCTTCGCCTGAAGGGCCGGGCAGTCGAAGCTCACGAGGCTCAGGCGGTGTGTAGTCTTTCGCCATGGATAGCGCCCGCTCTTTGGCATGGGCCAGCAGGCGATCACGGTTCATTACGATGCCGTCGCTTGGCCGCAGATAGAGCAGGCTGCGGGCTTCTTCTGCGGATTTGGCCACCGTGGCCGTTGCGACCGTCTCAAAGACCTTGCTGACGGCGGGCATGGGCCCCTTGGCGTGCTTGGGATTATCGCTCCATCGGAGCAGCATCTCCTTGCAGCCGCCCCAGGCTGGCACAAGACCGACGCCGACCTCTACCAGACCCATATAGGTTTCCGCATGGGCTTCCAGCGCATCGCAATGCAGCAGGATCTCGCAGCCACCGCCGAGCGCCATACCGGACGGCGCGCCGATGACAGGAAAAGGCGCAAACTTGAGGTTTTTGTAGACATCCTGCCCCTGTTTGACTGACTCCGTAATCTTTGGCCATGCTGCGATGTTGGCTGCGAAAAGCGCGAGACCAACATTGGCGCCCACGGAGAAATTGGTTCCCTCGTTGTGGATAACCAAGGCTTCGTAATCTTGCGCCGGAATGATCTTAAGTGCTTGGGACGCCATCATCATGATGCCTTCGTCCACAGCGTTCATCTTTGAGTGAAACTCAAGACAGAGCACTTTGTCACCAATGTCCCAAAGACTGGCCGATCCGTTGCCGGCAACGCGCTCGGAGGATCGCTTGATATCAGACAGCAGCAATACGCCTTCGGCACGCTTGACGTCATGGTAAGAGCCGTCAGTGCCAAAATACTGGAGCTGCCCGCCTTCGATCCTGTAGAAACTGCCGTCATCCACTTTTTCAAGCAGTGTCGGCACGGCCATGCCTTCAGCAGCAAGACGCTCTGCAAACCAACGGGCTCCGAGTTTGTCGATGAGTTCGAATGGCCCCCATTTCCAGGCGTAGCCGTTCTTCATGGCTTCATCCACCGCCTGGATATCGTCGGCGACTTCAGGAACCAAAGACGCTGCGTAGCTCAATGTATGGGACAGAACCCGCCAGGCATACTGTCCTCCCCGGTCGGGATGTTCGACCAGTGCCCGCAAGCCGCCTCGAGCGACCTCGACGCTTTCCAGAGTGGGTTTGCTTGCGCGGTGGTATTCCCCCGTGACGAGATCCAGGGCTTCTTTCACTTTGCCCCCATCGCTGCGGTTGAGCCGATAAAACCCGCCTTTGCCTTTTCTTCCGGTGTAGCCGTCGGCGATCATCTTTTCAATGAACTCGCTGCGACGGTGAATGCTTCGGTACATGTCGTTCTCGGGCAGCAATGAGAGCATGGAGCGTTCGACATGGGGTTGAAGATCAATGCCCACCAGGTCGAGCAGGCCGAAAATTCCTGTTTTCGGAATCCCCATGGGCTTACCGATAACCGCATCAGCCTCTTCAACAGTGATGCCGTCCTCGAAAGCAAAACGCACTGCGACACCCATCCATAAAATGCCGATCCGGTTTGCAATAAAGCCCGGTGTGTCCTTGCAGTCCACCACCGACTTTCCCAGCAACTGATCACCAAAGTCCCGAAGACTCGAGATCACCTCGGCCTGTGTATCCGGACCGCTCACGAGTTCGAGCAGGCGCATGTATCGGGGGGGATTAAAGAAATGGGTTACTGCAAAATGCTGACGAAAACCCTCCGGCATATCAGCTACCAGGTGATCCAGCGGAATGGTCGAGGTGTTGGAAGTCACGATGCAGTCGGCCCGGCGATGAGCATCGATCTTCCGATAGAGGTCCCTTTTGATCTCAAGGTTTTCCAGGACCACTTCAATGACAAGATCGCAGTCTGCAAGCCAATCCAGATGATCCTCGAGATTGCCGGGCCGTATTCGCGCGGCATTGCGCGGATGCATCAGCGGGGCCGGGTTGGTCTTGCGCATACGCTGTACTGCTCCTGCAGCAACGCTATTGCGGTCAGCGCTCTCGTTGGCGACGATGTCGAGCAGGATCACTTCAAGGCCGGCATTCGCGGCTTGTGCGGCGATGCCCGAGCCCATTACCCCCGAGCCGATAACGGCAACTTTACGTATGGCGGGCATCTAGGCGGCCTCAAGTACGGTGGCGATACCCTGTCCGCCGCCAATGCATTGGGTGGAAAGAGCGTAGCGGCCCCCTTGTCGTTTCAGTAACTGAGCGGCCTTGCCCGTGATGCGCGCACCGGTTGCGCCCAGAGGATGGCCAATTGCAATGGCGCCGCCATCAATATTCACTTTTGCTGTATCAAGTTCCAGATCCCGAATCGATGCGATTGACTGGGTAGCAAAGGCTTCGTTGATTTCGACAACATCAAGATCTTTGGCTTTAATTCCCGCCCGACTCAGTGCTTTACGCGATGAGAAGATGGGTCCGAGGCCCATGGTTTCAGGTTTGCACCCGGATACCGCGATGCCCGCGATACGTGCCATCGGTGTCAGACCGTTTGCGTTGGCGTAGTCCAAGGAGCAGACCAGGGTAGCCGCGGCGCCGTCTGTCAGCGGTGAGGATGTTCCTGCCGTGACCGTACCGTTTTCATCGAAAGCGAGTTTCAATCCGGCCAGCCCCTCAAGATCGGTAGTGGGGCGAAGGCAGCCGTCTTCTTCAATGGAGTGTCCTCCGATCTCAATGGGGATGATCTCATCAGCAAGGAGTCCTTTGGTTTGTGCCTCCCCGGCTTTTTGCTGGCTGGCAACTGCAAACACTTCTTGCTCCTCGCGACTGATGGCATATTCCCGGCCGACATTTTCAGCCGTTTCGCCCATGGACATATAGGCTGCTGGCATGCTTTCGCACAATGCAGGGTTGGGCATCGGATTAAAGCCCGACATCGGCACACGACTCATGGACTCAACACCGGCGCAGATGAAGACATCTCCGGCGCCCATCTGGATCGCCCCGGCGGCCATGTGAATCGCCTGCATGGACGAGCCGCAAAACCGGTTGACCGTCGTGCCGGCTACCGAGATGGGAAGACCGGCCATGAGGCCGACCAACCGCGCCATATTGAATCCCTGTTCGCCCTCAGGAAAAGCGCAGCCCAGGACAAGGTCTTCGACATCTTCCGGATTGACGCCCATGCGCCCCATCAGGCCTTTGACAACGTGTGCGGCGAGGTCGTCGGGCCGGACTTTGGTCAGCGCGCCTTTAGTGGCGAAGTGAAATGGTGACCGGACATATCCGGCGATCACGATGTCTTTCATTACAAATCTCCTTTGGAAAATCTCTGGGGGTATTTATTTGGTGTTCAGTGTTTTATGCGCTTCAGAATTGAGCGGCCTGAGCGGATTCGTCATCCATGGCCGCGAGCGCCTGCGCCCGCACGCCGGACAACTCCTTCAACGTGTCATCAATATCAGCTTTTTGTGACTCCAGTTCGCCTATCCGGTTGTTGACCTTATCCAGAAGCAGCACAATCTGGTCGTGCTGGGTGGGATCAGCATCATACAAATCGAGATATTCGCCGATATCGGTAAGACTGAAGCCAAGACGTTTGCCGCGCAGGATAAGCTGCAAACGCCCGCGCTCCCGATGGGTATAAATCCTTGTGGTGCCTGCCCGGCGCGGAGTCAACAGCCCTTTGCTTTCATAAAAACGGATTGCCCGGGCCGTGACACCGGCTTCCCGGGCAAGTTCCGTAATCGTGAGCATGTCACCGAGAAAGGTTGTCATGACGTGGCAGATCCCTGCTGCTTCTCTGCTTCCTCTGCAACCAGTTCCTTCTTTGAGAGCTTGCCGATAATGGTCTTGGGCAACTCCAATCGGAACTCGATCTCTGAAGGCATCTCGATCTTCGACAGTTTCTCCTCAAGGAAAGATTTCATCTCGGACTCGGTCAGCTTCTCGCCGTCCTTCAGTTTTACAAAGGCTTTGGGACTCTGCCCGCGATACTCATCATCAATTCCGATCACCGTTACTTCGGCAACGGAAGGGTGCAGGTAGATGGCTTCTTCGACCATGCGCGGATAGACGTTATATCCACTGCACAAGATGAGGTCCTTCAAACGGTCAACCAGGAAAAAGTGACCCTCGTCGTCCATGTACCCCACGTCACCTGTTCGGAACCAGCCATCGCGCAGACTGTCGGCCGTTTCTTCGGGACGATTAAGGTAGCCCCTCATGACCTGTGGCCCCTTGATCCAGACTTCACCGCGCTCCCCAACAGTCATAGCCTCATACGGAACTTCGAGATCATGAATCGAAATCTCGGTGCCTGGCATGACTTGTCCGATGGAGCCTGGTTTGTTTGTATCGGCCATGGCATTACAAGTCGCGACCGGAGCGGTTTCACTCAAGCCGTACCCCTCAACAAGACGACAGCCTGTCAGCCGTTCAAAGGTTTCCTTTACCTCGAGCGGCAAAGGAGCACCGCCTGAGATACAAAAGCGCACTGTCGAAAGGTCGAATTTCGACAGGTCTGAACTCTGGTTGATCGCGGCATAGATGGTTGGCACTGCGGGGAAGATGGTCGGCTTCTTTTTGTTGATGGTTGCGAGGGTTTGTCCCAGCTCGTAGCGGGGCAGCAAGATCATTTGCGCGCCTGCGGCGACAGCAAAGTTCATGACGGCGGTCATGGCGAAGACATGAAAGAAGGGAAGAATCCCCAACACTTTTTCGTCTTCGGGATTGAGATCAACGTACCAGAGCAGCATTTGCGATACGTTGGCTGAAAGGTTGCCTTGGCTCAGCATTGCGCCTTTGGGTCGGCCTGTGGTGCCTCCGGTGTACTGGAGTACGGCAACGTCGTTGTCGAGATCCACGGTGACGGGATCCGGATTGCCCGCGTTATTGACCAGATCGGCAAAGTGGACGATTGCGGGACCCGGATCAATCTTGGCGAGATCTTTTCTTTTAAGGAGTCTGAACAGGACGCTCTTGATCGTGGGCAGGATAGCCGCCATCGGACAGACGATGATTTTCTTGAGGCTCTTGGTCTGGGAAAGCATGGCAGCGACCTTGGGATAGAGCACCTCAAGATCCATCGTTATCATGACCTCGGTTTCACTGTCATCGATCTGGAATGCGAGTTCACGTTCCACGTAAAGCGGGTTGTAATTGACGACTGTGGCACCGGCACGAAGCGCGCCGTAGTAACAGATTACGGAGTAAGGAGTGTTGGGCAGGCACAGGCCAACCCGAGCCCCCTGGGTGACTCCCATCTCCTGTAAACCTTTTGCGGCCTGCTTGACCTGTTCGAGCAGTTCTCCATAAGTCAGGCAGTAATCGAGAAAATCAATCGCGGTCTTGTCAGGAGATCGATTCGACGTTGCCTCCAGTGTTTCAAAAAGCGGTCGGCGTCCAATTGATGCATTCCAATCGATGCCTGTCGGATAGTGATGGCGCCACGGTTGCGTGCTGGAATTCATAATGAACCCTCCTTTATCTCGCCCTAATATTTTTCGACTACCCGGATCCTCGGGGCAGTCGAAGATGTTTTGTGACAACCAATGTAAACAAAGTTGACGTTAACGTCAACTAAGTTACGCATGGGGAATATGAGGAGGAAAAAGCTGCTATTTATCCTTAAGATCATCGATTATTTCGATTCCAATATTGATCTGATTGATCGGATTCCACGGGGGAACTTTCGAAAAACGAGCTAAGGAATTTGGCTTTGACAATCGTTATCTGTGGGAAGCGATGGGCAAAGACCACATGAAATATCCTTGTCAATAAAGTGTTTGTCCCATTTTGGCGAACCATGAGATGATCCGCGGGCAAATTTTTTAAAATCATTTCGGTCTTTCAGGGAAGCCCCGGAGAGGCTTGGGAAGTCTTAGATAAAAGGAGTATCTATGCCAGCGTTAAGAAAGGATGTAGATCCGCAAGGATTGCTCGAGTACTCGGTTGTGTATACCGACCGCGCTCTTAATCATATGTCTCAGTCCTTCCAGGGCGTTATGAACGATATCTCCTCAATGCTGAAAGAGGCTTATAACGCGGAGGCTGCAGTAGTGGTTCCCGGTAGTGGCACTTTTGGGATGGAAGCGGCGGCAAGACAGTTTGCGACCGGGAAAAAATGTCTGGTGGTACGCAACGGCTGGTTCAGTTTCCGTTGGACGCAGATCTTTGACATGGGGAATATTCCTACCAGTCACTCGGTGCATAAGGCGAGACCTGTCGAGTCGGGCAAACATCCGGCCTATGCGCCAGCACCGATCGATGAAGTGGTTGCGGCGATCCAGTCAGAAAAACCTGATGTGGTATGTGCCCCGCATATTGAGACCTCTGCAGGCATGATGTTGCCTGATGATTACATCCGTGCACTGGCCGACGCGGTGCATGAACACGGCGGTCTGATGATGCTCGATTGCATTGCTTCCGGAACACTTTGGGTGGATATGGCGGCGACAGGTGTGGATGTCCTGATCAGTGCGCCGCAAAAAGGCTGGAGCGGCTCTCCTTGTGCGGGTCTGGTCATGTTGAGCGCACATGGCGAGACGGTACTCCAGGAAACGACCAGTACTAGTTTTTCTTGCGACCTGAAGAAATGGCGCGAGATCATGGCGGCCTACGAGAATGGCGGCCATGCCTATCATGCCACTATGCCGACTGATGGATTGCGCGCCTTTGCTGAAGTGATGCGGGAAACTCGCGAGATGGGCTTTGCTAATGCCCGTGCCGCTCAGGAGGAGCTGGGTCGCCGGGTGCGTGAGCTGCTGGAAGGACAAGGCATCAAGAGTCTCGCCGCGACCGGGTTCAAGGCGCCAAGTGTCGTGGTGAGTTATACCGACGATCCGGAGATGCAGACAGGCAAGAAATTTGCCCAACTCGGGATGCAGATCGCAGCGGGGGTGCCGCTCCAGTGTGACGAAGCCGAAGATTTCAGGACGTTTCGGATCGGGCTTTTCGGGTTGGACAAGCTGAAGGATATCGATCGGACTGTGAGCCTTTTTGCGAGGACGCTCGAGCAGATTGCGATCGACGACGCAGCCTGATCAATGCTCCTCAAGTCGGGCGATGCCGATCGCGGCCTCGCCCGCGCCGCTGTAAAGAATGTAGACCTGATCGTCATCGACAAAGATGCCGGGGTCGCGCAATTCGCACAGTCTTTCGGTCGCGGTGCCCACAACTGAGGGCTGGCGCGGCCGATCCGAGCCCTCCCAGACCTCCTGGGGGCTCAACAAGATGCGGGGCTCGGTAAAAACCCAATCGTCCCAGTCTTTATCAACTTCGCACTGGCAGTGATAGATCTGTTCGGGACAGTCGCCCATGCATGAAAAGAAAAGGTGCAGAGTGCCCCCTTTCAGCCACAATGCGGGATGACGCAGCTCAAGGACGCTGTTCTTGCCAAAAAGCTGCATGGCGGGACCCGGGTCGCGCTGCACTTCAAAAGGCCCGTCCCAGTGTCGGGCGCGGAGAAGGCGTCCCTGCCAGGTTGTTGCGTAGATCCAGTCCTTGTGCCGAACCACCCGGAAGTAGGGTGGCCCGAGCAATGGCGCGCGAGGTACGAAATGGAGCCCGTCCTCAGAGTAGGCTATCCGGGTTTTTTGGTCTCCGTTGTCCAGCAGGCCATGATAGTACATCCGGATCTGCCGACTTTCTTCGTCGATATGCACATCCGGTGAGGCGACGTGAGCGTATAGATATCCTCCGGGCAAGGACTCTGCCCAACTGGGACGCTGATCCGGCGGCGGTTCGGGCGGGTCCGTTGGCGCAAAAAGCGACTCTGAGACATCCAATACCCCCGGGCGGTGAATTTTCCACGGACCTTTAAGGTCATCCGCATAAGCCAATCGGATGAAGGCGCCCTTGTGATGCGAAAAGTAAAGATAGTAGCGTCCGAGCGGTTGCGTTACCCAGGCCGGCACCCGGATCAGACTCGGACCGTTGATGTTGGTGCCGATACGGTCATCCATGCCGGGTTGAATGATGGGCTGGTCGAGAATTCGGGTCGCGCGCATGAAAGCAGTATACCGCCGGGGGAATACAATCTGGACTCTGCCGTTTCGAACCCATTTGTAAATCGAACCTCTTAGCTGGTTCGCAACAACGTCGATCGAGAACATGCATCATGAATAAAGAAGAACTCATTCACATGGTTTACCGAGGAGCCCACGCGGGTGCTTCCTCGACTGTACAAATCTTTCGTCGCGGAATCGAGCAGTCGCCTTATGCCGATAAATGGCTGACAGACGGCATTATGTATTCGGTTTATGCCGGCCGGCTTTCAGCGGTCGGGACTGATCAGGATGACCCTTTGGAGAAGTACTGGAAATTGCGGCGCAACATCATGCTGTATGACATTCCGGAACGGCCCGTGGAAGTTGCCGGCCGGGATGCCGTGCGTCTTCTGGAAAAGGCGTTTTGTCGCCGGATCACAGACTTGCCGTTATGGCGGGCCCGTTATGCACTGGTCTGCGCGCCACACGGCGGACTAGTCATGGATGGGGTTCTCATCCGGCTTGCTGACGATCGCTTCTGGTACGTAGAGGCCAACGGCGATACCGCTAAGTGGTTCCTGGCTCTATCGGACGGGATGGACGTGACGGTCTCAGATCCGCAGTCGCGCGTATTGCAGGTTCAGGGCCCGAACTCATTGGAGTTTCTCAAAGCAGCAGCGCCCGGTCAGGTGCCGGAGAAGTTCGGCTACTTTCATGCGGCCATGTTCAATTTTGATGGGCAGGACGTTCTGGTCTCCCGAACAGGGTGGACGGGAGAGATAGGGATTGAGATTTACGGGAACGCAAGTCTTGACCACTCGGCATTGTGGGACTACCTGTTTTCTGTGGGCGAGGCTTTCGGTCTGGAGCGGTCTGGGAGCGCATCGCTGGGCCTTCGCCGGGTTGAGGCGGGAATCCTCGACTATCAGTCAGACATCGATCTAACGATGACACCATTCGATGCGGGTTTGGGCGCCTTTGTGGATTTCGACAAGGAAGAATTTGTTGGCAAGCAGGCCCTCCAAAGTGCGAACAGGAAATGCCGCCTGTTCGGCTATGTCTGTGAGCAGGGCAAAGTCAATTCAGGACTTGAGATTCTTGAAAATGGGGCAAGAGTGGGCATCACCAAGAGCAGCGCCTGGTCGCCAACTTTGGAAAAAGGAATCGGCTACATGGTGTTCGACCACGCAGCAGAGGACGGCACTGAATGGGTCGGTCGCACTCTGACGCTTCGTGATGTCGAAGGTTGCGACCATGACTGTGAGATTGTCACGCTGCCTTTTTTCGATAAGCAAAAGGAGTTGGCAAGGGGCCTCTCGGTAGACGATGGGATCTAAGCGAAGTCGTAGGTTCTGATTTAGACTCAGAGGGTAAATCCGCTCCGCGGTTACGACGTGGCCCCCAATTTCGGGCTTATGCGGGCGTGTAGTGAGTGATCTTTGGGAAAGTACCAGTATGCCAAGTGAATCAAAAATGCGTCGCCTTTTCGAGCTTGAGGGCAAGGTGGCCCTTATTACCGGAGCCAGCAAGGGGATCGGTGAGGCAATCGCCAGAGGCATGGCCGAATTTGGTGCCAGTGTGATCGTCAGCAGTCGCAATGCGCAAGCGGTACGTGAAGTAGCGCAAGCGCTCAGGGCTGATGGGCTCGAAGCGACGGCTATTGCGGCGAACATGGGTCGAATGGAGGATATCGAGCATCTCGTGGATCAGTCTGTCGCGGCGTATGGCGGTCTGGACATCATCGTCAACAACGCAGCGACCAACCCGGTATACGGTCCGATCCAGAAGACCGACGAGCGCGCCTTTGACAAGATTATTGATGTCAACCTCAAGGGACCTCTGTTGCTGTGTCAACGGGCCTATCGGGTCCTGAAGGAGCGTGGTGGGGGCTCTATCCTCCATTTGAGTTCGATTGGCGGGCTGACCCCTGAGGCCGGTATTGGCATGTACAGCGTGAGCAAAGCGGCACTCATTAATCTGACGAAGGCGATGGCGCAGGACTGGGGTCCCGATGGGATCCGCGTGAACGCCATTTGCCCGGGATTGATCAAAACCAAGTTCAGTGAAGCCTTGTGGAGCGACGAGGAAAACCTTACGCGTTTTCTGAGCAAGATCCCTTTGGGTCGATTGGGGGTTGCGGAAGATATTGCCGGCCTGGCGGTCTACCTGGCAGCGGATGCCTCCGCCTACTGTACCGGCGGCGTCTACATGGCCGACGGCGGATACGCTGCGGCCTGAGTAAGTTACGAGGAGAAAGATCATGCCCTCTTTTGATGTAGTCAGCGAAGTGGATGAGCACGAACTTGCCAATGCGATCGATCAGGCGAACCGTGAGATAAGCAACCGATTCGATTTCAAGGGCAGCGACGCCCGTGTGGACTATGCAGAGCCCGTCCTGACCATTTTCGCGGACGATGAATTCAAGGCCAGTCAGGTGCGAGACATTCTCGAACCCAAATTGGTCAAGCGCGGCATCGACATCGGCTGTCTCGAGCCGGGCGAGATTGAAGAGCGTGGCGGCGGCAAGGTGCAGCAGAAGGTGACGGTGCGCCGGGGTATCGATACCGCCCTGGGCAAGACACTGGTAAAGAAAATCAAGTCAAGCAAGATGAAGGTTCAGGCTGCGATTCAGGGCGAGCAACTGCGCATCACTGGCAAGAAGCGTGATGATCTGCAGGCGGTTATCGCTCTGCTGAAAGAAGAAGATGCAGGCCTGCCGCTGCAGTACACAAATTTCCGTGACTAGATCCTAGAGCGGGACCGTTGGCGGCAGTAAGGAGTCGATAATGAAAGACATTCAATTCTGGTTCTCAATCGGGAGCACTTACACCTATCTATCGGTGACCCGCATCGGCGACTTAGCGAAAGAGACTGGCGCGTCTTTCTCCTGGCAGCCTTTCAGCGTGCGTAAGATCATGCGGGAGATGGACAACGTACCGTTTCCTCCAAGCAAGAAGGTGAAAGTCGATTACATGTGGCGCGATATTGAGAGGCGGGCGCAGGGCTATGGATTTTCGGCGCAGGTTCCCGCTCCCTATCCGCTGGCAGAGTTCGACCTGGCCAATCGGGTTGCCGTGTTGGCCATGCAGGAAGGTTGGTGTGAAGACTATGTTCGAGCAACTTATCGAAGATGGTTTCTTGATGGCGAGGAGGCCGGCGGGGAGCCCAACCTACCCCAAACGCTATCAGAGATTGGCCAGGATCGGGCCCGTGTGCTTGATCTTGCGAACAGTCCCGACGTTGAAGCAGCCTATCTTGAGCAGACTGCCCGAGCGCAAGAACTCGGAATCTTTGGCAGCCCGTCCTTTATCGTTGATGGCGAACTCTTCTGGGGTGATGATCGTCTGGAAGATGCCATTCGCTGGGCGCAGCGGCCTGACTGACTGTCGTAACTACCATTTTTCGCCATAAGGGCGAAGATCAATCTCAAAGGCCCATGCTGAGCGGTCCTGCTGGGTCAATGCATACACGCTGTCAGCGATCGCATCCGGCTGCATAAAGAAGTCATTCGCCCGGTCGGGAAAACGCGCTCTGGTGCGTTCGATGTCGATGATGCCGTCTATGATGAGGTAACCCACGTGGATCCCCTTGGGGCCGAGATCTCTCGCCATGGATTGTGCAACGCTCCGCTGCGCGGCTTTTGCTGAGGCGAAGGCCGTGGATTGGGCACCCCCTCTCAAAGAGGCCGTCGCCCCAATCACCATGATGTTGCCCTCGCCGTTTTCAGTCATCGACGGAATCACCTGCTGGGCGCAAGCCACCAGCCCCAGGGTATTGGTCGCCCAGGAAGACTCCATGCCTTCCAACGACGTATCCATGATTGATGCCCACTCGCCGGCGCCGGCGTTGTAGATGAGGGTATCGACCGTGCCAATCTCTTCATGGATGCGTGCAAACACCTGCTGGATAGCACCCGGATCACGGACATCACATTCCATCGCAACAGATCCGGGTATTTCTGTTGCCAGGGTTTCAAGGTAGGCGAGGTTTCTCGCGAGCATGACGATCCGGTAGCCCTCCCGGGTAAAACGCCGGCTGAATGAGGCCCCATTTCCGGCACCGACGCCGGTGATCACGCAGAGCTTGCTCAAGACTGTTCTCCTTTGAATTAATCAATAACCGCGGTTAAGTCTTAGACATAAGACCGGTCTGCCCGGTAAGGTGCCAGGTCTACTACGGGCGATCGACCGGTAATCATCGCGCTGACGAGTTTGCCGGTTGTCGGCCCCATGGTAATGCCCAGTTGACCATGTCCTACCGCCAGCCAGGTGTTGTCGACACCAGGGGCTGGTCCAATGACGGGCAAGGTATCCGGCATGAAAGGGCGGGTACCGATCCACTGTGATCCCCGAGTGCTTTTCAATCCGGGGAAGAGACTTCTCTTGGCTTTCTCCACGAGTACCTCGGCGCGTCGGAAATTCGGTTCCGGATCGAGCGGGGCAATTTCGACAGTCCCTGCGATCCGAAGACCGCTTTCGACCGGAGTATTGACGAATCCGCCGCTGGCATAGAGCACCGGCCGCGAGAGCGACACCCCGCTGTCGGCGATATCCGTGTGATAGCCGTGCAGTGGGGCCAGCGGGATACGGATGCCGATGTTTTTGAGAAGCGGGCCGGCCCAACAGCCTGCCGCAATGACGAGCTTGTCTATGTCGCGCTGTGCGCCATCCGTAAAGTGGACACACTTGGAACGAGAGGCGACACTTTCAATGTAACTGACCTCAGCGTTTAGAATCTCGCCCCCGAGTCGGGTGAAGTGTTGGGCAAGTTCGCGGGTAAGGCGCTGGGGATCTGTGAAAGATCGCCAGCCGTGGGCAATCAGGCCGAATTTGCCGTCGGTATCAACATCTGACTCGACCCCTGCCAACGCGCCACCCTCAAGCTCGGTTGTGTGATAACCCTCGTCCGCGCGGAGTTGCCAGCTGAAGCGATCTGCAAGGTACTGTTCTTTTTTGTCATAGAGGTAGAGCACCTCGTTTTCCGCCCAGATATTTTCAATCTGGGCCGCTTCAATGACTTCATCGAAATCCTCCTGAGCGTGCGCCGTCAACATGCCCAGGTCATGGCAGATCTGCGCCACGCGGTGCGGCCGCGCATTGCGCAGAAACTTGAAAAGCCAGGGCAGGGCGCTTGGCAGATGGCCGGGACGAATCGCGAGAGGGCCTTCCGGGTTCAGAATCCATCCGGGAAGTTTTTTCATCACGCCAGGCTTGGCGAGAGGCACAATTTCGCTTAAGGCCAGCAGCGCACAGTTGCCGAAGGTTGCTTCTCCACCAATCGGGCCACGTTCGATGAGCAACGTTGAAACTCCCTCGCGCTGGAGAGCGAGCGCGGTACACACGCCGATGATGCCCCCGCCGATGACCGTGACTTCAGTCATGGGTTCGCCTTGCTGACATGGCGCATGATGTCAGTCAATGCCTTCCACGATGCGAAGGTCCCGGACCACGCCGCCATCCAAGGCCTCGAGTGCTTTCTGGTAGGCGGGCGAGGCGTAGGTCGTGAGGGCGGCTTCGTAACTGTCGAATTCGACCAGGACTGTTCGCTCGGCGACTGCGTGTTCCTTGGGCTCCATCTGGCCGCCGCGAACCAGAAACCGCCCTCCGTTGGCCTGGACCGCATCGGCAGCCAGCGCGATGTAAGCGGCAAGTTTCTCTGCATCGAGAATCTCTCGATATGCCGTCATCCAGTATCCCTTTGCCATGATGTCTCCTTGATTTTGGTCCGAAGGGTTGGTCAATTTACCAGACCGCCGAACGATCTTGGGGTTAGCATTCCTTGCTTTAGTGTTGTGTAATCTCGGCAAGCGCTTTCAGCAAAGCAAGGATCTCCTCTTTGCTGTTGTAGTGACAAAAAGAAGTCCGAATACAGCTGTCCATGCCTAGTGGATCGAGAATATTGCCCGAGAAATAGTCTGCTTTTCGAACATGGGTTCTGATGCCTCGGTCGTTTAGTTCTCTGACGATATCCGCTGAAGGGAGATGCGAGAATGCGTAAGACACCAGTCCTTCGCGATGTGGGTTATCCGGCCCTCCTACGATATAGGCGCCAGGCAAATCGCGAATGCCTGTCTGGCCGTCAGCACCATTGATGGCGACATCAACGAGATAGGCTTCCTGCGCTGCCATTGCCCGCCCAGCCTGCTCCAGTCTCCGGCGGCGGTCTGGTTCGTCACCCAGCTGACTCCCCAGCCAGTCGAGATAGTTGACCACTTCGCTGAAGGTAGCAAATGCCCCGGTATCCCGGGTGCCCAACTCCCAGAAGTCATCCGCCGTCCCGTCCAACTTTTCGTGAGGTAGTGTGCTGAGCCTGGGGGATACCCAAGCCACCCCATAGTTGTGTCGCGAGAAAACTTTGTATCCAGCAAGGGCGCACGCATCGACCCCGCAGGCTTCCATATCCATCACACCGTGCGCCGCGTGCTGAATGCTGTCGACAATGATGAAGCATTCCGGCGCCCGTTCCCTGATCGCTTTGGCGACGGCCGCCACATCAACCGCCATGCCCGTTACGGGGCTGGTCTGGATAATAGTGGCCACTCTGGTGTTTTCAGTGACCTGTGCCGCGTAGTCCTGCGCTGTGACCATTGCCTGATCTTTATCATGAGCGATGCTGATATTTTCCTTGCCGGCGACAGGACACCAGCGGACCCTCGCGCTGGCAGTTGCGGGATGCTCGAGGGTGCTGCCGACCACGTTGCCTCCGGCGGGAGAGCCCAGGATTGCCGCTCGCACCAGGCGGAAGAGCAGTTCGGTTCCGCTCTCGCCGGTAAACACCAGACCTTCCTTGACCCCAAAGAAGGTCTTCATGTCTTCACGAGCTTTGTTGATGATTCTCACCAACTCATGAGAGGCGGGGTTATCCCGGCCTTGATTATCCGGAATCGATGAAAGATGTGCATTGACTTCAACGACCGACTTAAGCGTCAGGGAGCCACCGGCATTTTCAAAGAAGATTCTGGGCCCTTGATAGGGACAGTGGTCAACGTGATGGAATCGGTTGCGAATCTCGCTTAATAACTGGTCGTCAAACATGAGTGAGGTTCTCGTTAAGGGCGGTTTCGAAGAGGCGCGGCTGGTGCAGGCGGTCTAACTTATCTGTTTGAGTGCAGCCTGGGTGGCAGGTCGATCGAGCATACTTTGATAATGTGCCATGAGTCGAGGCAAAGTAGCGACGTCCACACCATCGCTTTCAAGCCACGAACAGATGGTAAAGAGATAGGGGTCACAGATCGTATAGGCTTCGCCGTGCACCCAAAGTCCTTTAAGAAAATCATCCTCGATTAGCCGCATCACGGCGGTCATCGATTCTGGAATCTTCTTCTTCAACGCCTCAAGTGCGTGCGAATCATCTGTCCAGCGCGTGCCACGCAGGCGATGTGCATGGGCAACATGTACCGTTGAGGCAAGATAACTGTTGAATTCCTGAATCTTGGCAAAGATAAAAGGATCATGGGCGCCGACCAGCGAATCAGAACCGAAACGCTGAGCGATATACAGGAGGATGGCAGGAGTCTCGGTGAGGATCCCTGACTCCGTAATCAGGGCAGGTACCCGGCCCTTGGGATTCACGGCCTGATAGGCAGCCTCTTTTTGCTCGTTGCGAGAAAAATCCAGCACAGAAAGCTCGTAATCCGCCTCCACTTCTTCCAGAAGGATGACTGAGGCGAGCGCAATACTCCCGTTGGCGGCAAAAATCTTGAGCATGGAAAGTCCTGTGATCGGTTGGACAGCGGATTTTGCCCTAAAAAGTGGCCCACGTACCGATGCGGGACTGATCCTTAAATAATTTATTTTGGGAATAACGCTCATAAGGGTGGGGGTATTTGCGTTCTTCGATCCAGGCGGGTTGTTAGGCCGGACAAAGTGAAATTGTTGCTATCATCTGCGCTTCGAAACCGGAGGGAAATTCATGAGTTTTACGGGCACCGACCGATACGTCGCGACCGAGGATCTGGCGATGGCGGTGAATGCTGCCGTGACGCTGGAAAGGCCACTGCTGATTAAGGGTGAGCCGGGTACCGGCAAGACGATGCTGGCAGAGGAAGTGGCTGCCGCACTCAACAAGCCATTAATCCGTTGGCATATCAAATCGACGAGCAAGGCCCAACAGGGGCTCTACGAGTACGATGCCGTATCGCGCCTGAGGGATTCGCAGTTGGGCGATGGGCGTGTGGGGGATATCGGCAACTACATCCGCCCCGGCAAGCTGTGGGAAGCCTTCGACTCGCCGGAGCAGGCAGTGCTGCTGATCGATGAGATTGATAAGGCCGATATCGAATTCCCCAATGACCTGCTGCTGGAACTCGACCGGATGGAATTCTTTGTCTATGAGACTGGTGAAACGATTGCGGCAAAGCATCGACCGATTGTGGTGATTACCAGCAACAATGAAAAAGAGTTACCCGATGCGTTCTTGCGTCGGTGTTTCTTTCATTTCATCTCGTTTCCCGATAAGTCCACCATGGAAAAGATTGTCCAAGTGCATTATCCGGATATCCGCAAGACGCTGATCCGGGAGGCGCTCGATGTCTTTTTCGAAGTGCGCGATGTCCCCGGCCTCAAGAAAAAGCCGTCCACTTCCGAGTTGATTGACTGGCTAAAGCTGCTCATGGCAGACGATATTCCAGAGGAAATCCTGAAGTCGCGCGATCCCAGCCAGGCGATTCCTCCGCTGTACGGTGCTTTGCTCAAGAATGAACAGGATGTTCATATGCTGCAGCGCCTGGCATTCATGGCGCGTCGGGAGAGTTCCCCCAACTAGTCCACTGCGGAACACCTCTTTTGCTGATCAGTTTCTTTCAAACACTAAAGCAATCCGGTATCCCCGTATCGGTCAAAGAGTACCTGATGCTGCTGGAGGCGCTTCAGGCACGGTTGGCGTTTGCGTCTGTCGATGATTTCTATCTTCTGGCCAGAGCATGTCTTGTCAAAGACGAGAAGTACTTTGACCGCTTCGATCGGGCCTTCGGCGCCTGGTTCAGCGAGATGGAGAGCATTGACGACATCATTAATGCTCTGATTCCGGAAGATTGGTTGCGGGCCGAACTGGAGAAATATCTCACGGATGAGGAAAAAGCCAAGATCGAATCGCTCGGCAGTCTTGAAAAGCTGTTGGAGGAATTTCGCAAACGCCTGGAAGAGCAGGAGAAGCGTCATTCCGGAGGGAGCAAATGGGTGGGGACCGGCGGGACATCACCGTTTGGCAATAGCGGGTATCACCCGGAGGGCATCCGGGTAGGTGGAGAAAGTCGTAACCGCAGTGCGGTCAAAGTCTGGGAAGAGCGCCAGTACCGTAATCTGGACGACTCAATCACGATCGGCACCCGCAGTATCAAGATGGCCTTAAGGCGACTGCGTAAATTTGCGCGCAACGGTGCTGAAGAGGAGCTTGATCTGGAGGATACGATCCGTTCAACTGCCCGCAACGCAGGGTTGTTGGATATCCGCATGGTGCCCGAGCGCCACAACGCGGTAAAGGTGCTGGTGTTTTTTGACGTTGGCGGATCAATGTATCCCTACGTCAGAACCTGTGAGGAGCTGTTTTCTGCGGCACGGAGCGAGTTTAAGCATCTGGATTACTACTACTTTCATAATTTCTTCTATGATTTTCTGTGGCGCGATAATCATCGCCGGCGCAACGAAACCATTCCCACCTGGGAGGTGCTGCATACCTACCAGCGGGACTACAAGGTCATTATTGTGGGCGATGCCTCAATGGCGCCGTATGAAGTCGTGAGCGTAGGAGGCAGTGTCGAGTATATGAACCGAGAATCCGGCGTGACCTGGATGGGGCGACTTAAGGAAAATTTCGAAAAAGTGATCTGGCTGAATCCAACACCCGAGGCGCACTGGGGCTATACCCAGTCGATCGGGCTGATTCAGGAGTTGATGGAAGACCATATGTATCCGCTCACGTTGGAAGGTCTGGATCAGGGTGTTCGTGATCTTGCGAGCTAGCTTGGAGTCGTCTCGATTTGTCTAGATTCCCGATATCGCCGACCGAGTTGGGTAGCCTGATGGGGACTGAGACCGGGGTATCAGAGTGGATCACGGTAGACCAGTCGCGGATCAATGCCTTTGCAGCGTGTACTGAAGACTTTCAATTCATTCACATCGATCCTGTTGAAGCGAAAGAGAAAGCGGGTTTTGAAAGCACGATTGCACATGGATTTCTGGTGTTGTCGCTGTTATCCCATTTCGCAGTGCAGGCGGCGGTTGCGCTGGAGCGGGCCCAGGTCAGCATCAACTATGGCTTTGAGAAATTGCGTTTTCTGACTTCGGTGGTGAGTGGGTCCCGGGTTCGCGGTCGTTTTGTACTGGCCGATGCGACAGAGCGAAAGCCCGGCCAATGGCTGCTCTCCTACGATGTCACGGTTGAAATTGAGGATGAGCCCAAACCCGCAGTCGTTGCTCGTTGGCTGATTCTCCAGGTTCTCGATAACGCCGACGCGTGAAGCAAAAAGCCAACAACCTAAGCACCGTCGCCTTATAGATGGCTGAATCCATCCGTCCAGTCGTTTCCCAAAGCGCTGGAAACGCTCATTCGGTATCAACGGCTTTCTTTGGTCGGTTTGCGCATACTCCAAGCCGCGGCGCGCTTGAAATCCTTAATGACACGCTGGTGCTTGTTGATGACAAGGGGATGATCAGCGATGTACTGACTCCGGCCGATCCAAAATTTCAGGAAACCTTTGATCAGGTCACAGCCTCCGGCCGGTTGGTGCGCTCGGGGAAAACCGACATGTTTCTTCCCGGCATGGTGGATCTTCATGTGCATGCACCCCAATGGCCGCAACTCGGCAGAGCATTGCATTTGCCGCTTGATGAGTGGCTGAATACCTGCACTTTTCCGTTGGAGGCTCAGTTTCGAGACGTAGCGCTGGCGCGTAGTGTCTATCCTGACCTGGTTGCCACGTTGCTGGCTAACGGGACGACGACTGCAGTGTATTTTTCGACCATCCACAGGGAGGCAACCCAGGTGCTCGCCGAGGTCTGCTTTCAGGCGGGGCAGCGGTCGTTTATCGGCAAGGTCGTAATGGATGATCCTGAGCAATGTCCAGACGACTACCGCGATGCGTCCACCGCTCAGGCGATTGATGAAACCAAGCGCTTTATCGATTTTGTCCGAGAACTTTCAGGTAACGGGGCGGGTCTGGTTCAGCCAATGGTTACGCCAAGGTTTATCCCGAGTTGCACGCATATTGCGTTACTGGAGCTGGGCCGGGTGGCTGAGGAGACGGGCTGTCGGGTCCAAACGCACTGCTCGGAAGGAGACTGGGAGCATCAGTTTGTGCTCGAGCGATACGGGCAAAGCGATACTGCGGCATTATCCGACCTGGGTCTTTTACGACGGGGCTCCGTGTTGGCCCACTGCAATTTCATTTCTCCAACCGATATGGAGATGATAAAAGGCGCTGGTACTGGGATTGCGCATTGCCCGATCTCCAACGTCTACTTTGCTAATTCGGTGTTTCCTTTGAGAAGGGCGCTGGATGCCGGTGTTAATGTGGGTATGGGAACAGACATATCTGCAGGCCCGAGTCCCTCGATTTTTGAAAATGCCCGGTTCGCGATCGCGGCATCACGCATGCTCGAGGAGGGTGTTGATCCAACAGTTGCGCCAAAGCATCGGGGCACGTCAGGAGCCCGAATCGATTTTCGTGAAGCACTTTGGGTTGCAACGGCGGGAGGCGCACAGGTGCTGGATATTCCCGTCGGGTTATTTGAGAAAGGGCGCTACTTTGATGCCATCCTCGTGGATCACCCTGAACCACAAGGTGCGTCTTTGGCAGGTGCCGACAACGATGGCGAGGATCTCATACAGTCGTTGCTTTATAACGTGTCCCGCTCAGATATCCGGAGCGTTTGGGTAAACGGCCGACTGACGCATTGCCTTGACGCGGCGTTAGGTGAATCGATCAGTTGATACAAAAAACGCGTGCGCAGTCGCATGGCTACATCATCGCAGTTCTGATTGCATCTCAATATGGCATTTCGACGGGTTAAACAGTTTCTAAGACGACGCAAGCTAACCAAGGCTGGAATAGTCGTCGACGTCTCTTGTCGGTTTGTCTCTTATGGCGCCCGTTCGGGAGTGTGGAGCATCGTGCCTGAGGCATTGACGGGGGGCGTGGTCTACTCGGCGGGAGCCGGCAACAACATCGCCTGGGATCTTGCCATGATCGAACACCATCAGGTGGAATTGCATGCTTTCGATCCTACACCGCGGTCAGTGCGATGGATCGGAGAACAGGCACTCCCCTCGCAATTTCATTTCCATCCTCTGGGGGTTAGCGCCATTGACGGCGCACAGGCGTTTTCAGAGCCCAATCGGCAGCGCAAGTTCAATTACACCCGTGCTGATCTTGGCGATCCGCAGGACAAAGTAGTGCAGTGTGAAGTCAGAAGGCTGGACACCCTGCGCCAGGAACTGGGACATCAAGAGATCGATATCCTCAAGATGGATGTCGAGGGAGAAGAGATGTCGGTCCTGCCCGACATGCTCGCCTCAGGCATTCAGCCAGGTCAGTTGCTGGTCGAATTCCATTACAACTATCCACAGATCAATTTCAGTGATTTCCTTGGTCTGATCTCACAGTTACGGGAATCAGGTTATCGAATTTTTCATATCTCCGAGCGCGGTTATGAATTTGGCTTTATTCATCGCCGACTGCTGCCCAAGGACCCAACATGATCAAAAGGCGTCGTATTTGAGATTGAGCAAGGCCAGATCCGCCGGTATCGTGACTCGATAGCAAAGGAGAAATGCCATGAATGTGCTCAAAACCAGCGAACTGATGACGGTGCGCCAGCACGGTGCCATGGAGTACACCACGCCGCCTTGCGATCTTGATGAGGTGCGCCGATACCGTCTAGGGCGAATTCAGGAAGAGCTCGTCCGACAGGACCTGGCCGGGATCATTCTTTACGATCAGTTGAATACGCGTTACGCCACGGACGCAACCAATATGCAGATCTGGTGCTCTCACAACGAGGCGCGTTATGTTTATGTGCCTGCCAGCGGCGGAGCGTTAATTTTTGAGTACGGTGGCAAAGACCTTTTGTCGGAGGGGCTGCCCGGCATTGATGACACCATCAAGCCCGTATCCTTCTTTTATATGTCCGCCGGCCAACATGTCGCCGAGCGGGCCAAGAAATGGGCCGTTCAAATGGACGCCATTATTCGGGAACATAGCGGCGGTAACCGCCGGATTGCTATCGACCGGCTGGCGCCCGTCGGCGTTCAGGAAATGGAAGCGTTAGGATACGAAGTGCACGATGGATTCACCGTAATGGAGAAAGCGCGCGAGATCAAAAGCGCGGGTGAGATCGCCCTGATGCGCAAATCCATCGAAGTCTGTGAAAGCGCGATTCAGCAGATGCGTGAAGCGATGAAGCCTGGGATCACAGAAAATGCGCTTTGGGCCGAGTTACATCATGGCAACATCGCCGGCGGTGGAGAATGGATAGAAACAAGGCTGCTCTCGTCTGGCCCGCGCACCAATCCCTGGTTTCGGGAGTGTTCGATGAGGCCCATTGAAAAAGGAGATATGGTCAGTTTCGACACTGACCTTGTTGGCCCCTATGGCTATTGCTGCGACATGTCACGGTCATGGATTTGTGACGCCGAGCCGGACGATGAGCAACGCAGGTTGTACGCTGCCGCCTACGAGCAGATAAAGCGCAATACCGAACTGCTGAAACCGGGCTTGGGGTACCGGGAACTTACTGAAAAATTGCATCCCATGGCCGATGAATACATCCCGGGCCGCTATGGCGTTGCCATGCACGGTGTGGGTCTGTGTGATGAGGCGCCGGCAATCTATTACCCGCAGGACTATGACGAGGTAGGCTACGACGGCGTTTTTGAAGAGGGTATGGTCGTCTGCGTAGAGGCCCTTATTGGAGTTGAAGGCGGCAAAGAGTGTGTGAAACTGGAAGAGCAGGTA
>DLPX01000012.1:46493-47084 GCA_002477475.1 Proteobacteria bacterium UBA7447 | reverse complement strand
GATGACTCCACGAGTGAGATCAAGCACCGGGTCTACGGTCGAGACGGAAACTGGTTGGGTCAGATGCTGGCGTATGCAGGCGACCAGAAAATCGGAGCAGTAGGAGGGCTGATCGTCGATCGTGAGCGGTCTGTCGTTATCAGTGCGGGCCGGGCGGTTAGCGGAGACGGGACAGTAGCGGATCTGCACCAGGGTGAGCGAATCGAGAGCGCCGGTTATTTCGCTCGCTTACTCGGATCTTCCAACTGCACCGCTCTGCGCTTGGGGTCTCTTGTGACAAAAAGGACGGTATTCGATGAGGTCGGAGGTCTGGACGAGAAGATCCCAGATGATTTGGTCGATCTGGACTACGGCCTTCGCTTGCGAGCAAATGGCTATCGTAGCGTTGTTTTGTCCCAATACCATTTTTCCCAAAATGAACTTTCTATCTCAGAGAAACTCGGTTCTGCAAACAGTCGGTCAAGTGACTCGGAAAGGCAGCGATTTTTCCAAAAATGGGGCTCTCAAATTCCGGCTCAGGATCCGTTTTATAGCCCTAATCTGCGGTTTGTGGGTAATTGTGCAAGGTATCAACTCGATGTTGAATTGCCA
>DLPX01000012.1:41058-46116 GCA_002477475.1 Proteobacteria bacterium UBA7447 | reverse complement strand
CTCTACTCGCCCTCGAAACTGATCAGCGTACGCACCGGAACATCCATCGCTGACAGTTTTTCACGTCCTCCCAGATCAGGAAGGTCGATTACAAAACTTGCACCGACGACTTCAGCGCCCGCCTGGCGCACCAGTTGAACGGCAGCGCAGGCGGTGCCGCCTGTTGCAATCAGATCGTCAACGATCAGCACCTTCTGGCCGGGTTCAAAACTGTCGGTATGGATCTCGACTTCATCGCTGCCGTACTCAAGGTCATACTCGACCGACAGGGTTTGCCAGGGCAGTTTGCCCTTCTTCCTGATTGCAACGAAGCCAACCGATAACTGGTGCGCAACCGCTCCACCGAGAATGAAACCACGGGCCTCGATTCCCGCGACGCAGCCGATGCTACTGCCGGCAAAAGGCTGCACCATTTCGTCTACCGCCTGGCGAAACCCGGAAGGACTCTGCAGCAGGGTGGTGATATCCCGGAAGATGATTCCTTCTTTGGGGTAATCCGGCAGTGAGCGAATCAATCCCTCAAGCGGCTGAGTCATTTATGTTTCTCCTTTAAGCATCCGCCCAGCGACGGCATCCAGTTTTTCGAGTAACGCAGGATCTCTGGCGTCAGCATGCGTGATGAGGGCGGCCAGCAAAGCCTCATCATCACCCGAAGGACAAACAGCAGGACGCTGTGGCATTTTCTTTGCCACGGCCCGTACCAACTGACGCGCTTTCTCTGCGTTATTGAGCAACACCTGGATGATTGCATCGACTTCAACATTATCGTGATCGGGATGCCAGCAATCGTAGTCGGTCACCATCGCCACAGTGCAGTACGGAATCTCTGCCTCGCGCGCCAGTTTGGCCTCCGGCATATTGGTCATGCCGATCACGTCACAGCCCCATTCACGATAGAGATTGGATTCCGCGAGGGTGGAGAACTGCGGGCCTTCCATTACAAGGTAGGTGCCGCCACGCTGCATGGGGATGTCCGCGGTTCGGCACGCGGCCTCACACCAGTCACCGAGCCTTGCGTTAACGGGATGCGCCATGGATACATGCGCCACCATCCCTGTGCCGAAAAAACTTTTCTGCCGGGCAAAAGTGCGGTCGATAAACTGATCAACGATGACAAACGTACCGGGGGCCAGGTGCTCATGAAATGAGCCGACCGCCGAAAGAGACACGATGTCTGTCACTCCGGCACGTTTCAGGACATCGATGTTGGCGCGGTAATTGATCGACGAAGGACCGAAGCGGTGACCCCGGCCATGTCTTGGCAAGAAGACCAGTTGAGTACCCTCCAGTGAGCCAAACAGGAGCTCATCCGAGGGTTCGCCCCACGGCGAGGAGATCTTTTCCCAGCGGACATTCTCAAGTCCGTCGATATCGTACAAACCGCTGCCGCCAATGATGCCGAGAACGGGTTTTGGGTGTAATTCAGTCATGACCGTTGATTTTTGTCTGTCAGGGTTTGGGTAACTTGGTTAACCGTTAAGCTGGTGAAAGGTCTTGCGTTTGAGGTTGCGCTGCGAGAGGCGGGAGCTAAAAGAGCGATCCTCCCAACTCCTTGACTGCGGCAAGCATCTCGGGCTCGTCCGTCAAAGCCTCGGCAATCGCGCAGCGGCAGGCCGTGTTGGCGTCGATACCGTCTGCCATGAGTTTGGCGGCATGCACCAACAGCCGGGTGCTGGCGCCTTCTTCCAGTCCGTTGCCCTTAAGGTTGCGGGTCATTCCCGCAAAGCGTATCAGCCGCGTCGCAACCTCCGGATCGATACCTGACTCCTGGACGACAATATCGCGTTCCAGTTTCTCATCGGGGTAGTCAAAGTCGATCGCCACAAAGCGCTGACGTGTGCTCTGCTTAAGGTCCTTTAGTACGCTTTGGTAACCAGGGTTATAGGAGATGGCGAGACAGAACTCCGGCGACGCACTGAGCGTTTCTCCGGTCTTCTCGATCGGCAATTGGCGACGGTCATCCGCCAGCGGATGAATAATGACCGTCGTATCCTTGCGCGCCTCGACGATCTCATCGAGATAGCACAGGGCCCCTGTGCGAACGGCGTGACTCAAGGGGCCGTCGATCCAGCGGGTCTCTCCCCCAACGATCAGATACCGTCCTACCAGATCGGCGGACGTCAGGTCATCATGACAGGAGACAGTGACAAGCGGGCGATGAAGGCGCCAAGCCATATATTCCATGAAGCGGGTTTTGCCGCAGCCGGTTGGCCCTTTAAGCAGCACCGGCAGCTGATTGCGCCAGGCAGCTTCAAAAATCGCGACCTCATCCCCCTGCGCGGCATAGTAGGGCTCTGTCTTGATGATTTCTGTAACGGGTTCGACAGCGTTCATGTGATTTGCTCTGGCGTATCCGGCGTGAGTATCAAACCGACTGTACCTTAGACCTTAAAGGATTCGGCGAGTTTTTTCTTGACCGGTACATTCTTGAGCTGGACGTATTTGGGCAGACCATTTTTCTGATAAGCCGGATAATCCTCACCCTGGATCAGCGGCTCAAGATACCGCCTGCAGCGAGCCGTGATGCCAAAGCCATCGGCGCTGATAAAACTTCGGGGCATCATCTTCTCTTTGTTGGCCACACGTTTGAGACTCGCCTCACCGACCTTCCAACGGTAAGGTTGATCCGATACGCGCTCGATCGTCGGCATGACCGCATTTTTTCCGGCAAGGGCCATTTTCACCGCTGCTGCACCTGTGGCATACGCATGTGCGACATCAGATTTTGAAGCGATATGCCGCGCTGAGCGCTGCAGGTAGTCCGCGACGGCCCAATGGTATTTGAGGCCAAGATCCTCTTTCACCATGCCGGCGACGACCGGGGCAACACCACCGAGCTGGGCGTGACCAAAGGCATCACGCAGGCCCTGGTCTGCAAGAAAACCGCCGTCACCGCTGCGTACGCCCTCCGACACGACCACAGAACAGTAGCCGAAGCGCTTGACCTTCTGGGCGACTAGCGCCATGAAGCGCTTGCGGTTGAAGGTGACTTCGGGAAAAAGAATCACAATGGGGATTTGGGTATCCTCGTCGCTTGCCATCCCTCCGGCGGCCGCGATCCAGCCGGCGTGGCGTCCCATCACCTCAAGAATGAAAACCTTGGTCGAGGTCTTTGCCATGGAAGCCACATCAAAACTGGCTTCTCGGGTAGAGACGGCAATGTATTTGGCGACCGATCCGAAACCCGGACAGTTATCTGTTATCGGCAGATCGTTATCGACGGTTTTGGGAATATGGATGGCCTGGATTGGATAGCCCGATGTCTTTGAAAGCTGCGACACCTTAAGGCAAGTATCGGCGGAATCTCCTCCGCCGTTGTAGAAAAAATAACCGATGTTGTGGGCTCTGAAAACATCAATCAGCCGCTGATACTCAGCGCGATTTTCCTCAAGGCTTTTCAGTTTGTAGCGGCAGGAGCCGAATGCCCCCGATGGGGTCGTCTTAAGCGCCGCGATGGCGCTTTGACTTTCCTTGCTGGTATCGATCAGGTCTTCTGTCAGGGCGCCGATAATGCCGTTTCGCCCGGCAATCACCTTGCCGATCTGCTGGCGGTGACGGCGGGCCGTCTCGATGACACCGCAGGCGCTCGCATTGATGACGGCAGTCACGCCGCCTGATTGTGCATAGAAGGCGTTTTTAATCTTTCCCATTTTTGTCCCTTGGATTGGTAACCTCAAAAAATCCAGATGCGCCCGGGGTTGAGGTGGCCAGGCGAATGACCTGGATTGACCGGCCGAGTTATTCTAGCGGTCGTGAGCAGGCCAAACCTGCGAATCATGCTTGTGCGAGCGCCAAAGCGCCCCTTATTTGAGTTCGATCCATTGACACTGAAAAAAAGCCCACTATAGTGGACGCCCCAATTTTTGACCCTCCCCAGTCTGAAAAGGTCTATGCGCCAGGTCCCAAGGGGTATCAAAACGGGTCGCACCAAGGCGTTCCCGCCAAGTTTGCAGAGAGGCCAGTATGAGGATTGTTTTGCTCGGAGTTCCCGGATCGGGAAAAGGCACCCAGGCCAAGCTGATGGCCGAGAAATACCGTGTTCCCCAGATCTCGACGGGGGATATCCTGAGAGCCGCGGTGGCGGACAAAACCGAAGTCGGCAAGAAAGTGGCCGCGGTGATGGCAGCGGGAGATCTGGTTTCGGACGATATTGTGATCGACGCCGTCACTGATCGGTTGAGGGGCGCGGAAAGTCGCCGGGGATTCGTGCTCGATGGATTTCCCCGAAACATCCCGCAGGCTCAGGAGTTGGACACGCGCCTCGGCTGGATGGGTCGCCCTGTGCAACTGGTCCTGCATCTTGCGGTCGAGGATGATGTGGTCGTCAAACGTGTCACGGGTCGTCTGACCTGTGCCAATTGCGGCGCGATTTTCAACAAGTTCTTCTCGCCTCCGGCCAAGAGGGACGTCTGCGACCAGTGTGGGAGCAAAAAACTAGAACACCGCGACGACGATAACGCGAAGACCGTTCGCGCCAGGCTGGCGTCTTATGAGCGGGATACCTCACCGCTGATCTCCTATTACCGGGCCCAGCACAAGTTGCGCACGATCCCCGCGTCCGGTGGTACCGATGGGATATTCGGCGCCATCTGTGAAGTGGTCGATACCGAAATCCGCCCTCTGGATAAAAAAGTGGTGGTGCTGCAGGAATCCAAAACACAAATGCGGCCACCGGCAGAGCGTGCGGAAACCTCGGGCGGCTCAGATGGCGAACCCGCCAAGGCGGCGAAGAAGAAAGCCGCCGGCGCATCAGATAAGAAAAAGAAAAAGGTTGAAAAGAAGCCGGTAGCGAAGAAAACGACCAAGAAGAAAGTGACCAAGAAAATCGCAGCAAAAAAGAAGGTTGCCAAAAAGGTGACCAAGAAAGTTGCCAAAAAGGTAGCGAAGAAGACGACCAAAAAGGTCACCAAGAAAGCGGCTTCGAAAAAAACAGTCTCTAAAAAGAAGGTTGCGAAGACTGCCCAGAAAAAAGCCGCCAAAAAATCGCCGCCGGCAAAGGCAGCCAAGAAAAAAGCAACAAAAAAGACCGCGAAGAAAACCGCCAAAAAGGGTCGGGTC
>DLPX01000012.1:39088-40718 GCA_002477475.1 Proteobacteria bacterium UBA7447 | reverse complement strand
CGGGCGTTAAGGTAAGTAGGCTGAGTCCATGGGTTTTTATCCTCTGTCGCGAATGCGCCGTCTTCGGCGGGATGCATTCAGCCGGGCGTTGGTGCGGGAGAGTAACTTAAGTGTCGATGATCTGATTCAGCCGGTATTCGTTTGCGAGGGGTCATCTATCCGGGAGCCCATCCCCTCCATGCCCGGTGTTGAAAGGGTCAGTTTGGATCTTCTACTGGATCGGGCTAAGACGCTCGACGTGCTAGGGATCCGTGCCCTGGCGCTTTTCCCCGTGGTGGACCCCAGCGGCAAAACACCAGACGCCAAAGAAGCGTTCAACCCCCATGGACTGGTGCCAAGGGTGGTGAGCGCGCTTCGTGAGACCGTGCCTGACATGGGGGTGATTACCGACGTGGCTCTGGATCCCTACACCAGTCATGGTCAGGACGGCCTGCTCGACGAGGCAGGATACGTGACCAACGACGCCACGGTGGAGACTCTGGTGCAGCAGGCCTTGTGCCATGCTCGTGCGGGCGCGCAAGTGGTCGCACCCTCAGATATGATGGATGGCCGGATCCGCGCCATTCGCGAGGCATTGGAATCCGAGGGCTTGGTGAATACCCGGATCCTGGCTTACTCCGCAAAATATGCCTCGTCCTTTTATGGCCCGTTTCGCGATGCGGTGGGATCGGCCGGCAATCTGGGGGGCGGCAACAAATATACCTATCAGATGGATCCGGCGAACAGCGATGAGGCTTTACGGGAGATCGAGCTTGATCTCGACGAGGGCGCGGATATGGTCATGGTAAAGCCCGGCATGCCTTATCTTGATATCGTGCTCCGCGTGAAACAGGAGTTTGGCGTGCCGACTTTTGTCTATCAGGTCAGCGGCGAGTACGCGATGCTGTGTGCTGCTGGCAACAATGGATGGCTGGATCGCGATGCGGTAGTGATGGAATCGCTGTTGGGCTTTAAGCGCGCCGGTGCCGATGCCATACTGACCTACTTCGCCGAGGAAGTCGCGGCAGCACTGCAGCGGGACTAAAGACACCGGGCGTTTTTCGTCCGTGAATATCCCAGCGACCTGTCAACTACACTCCTCATAGATCTTAGCCATGACATCCAAACCCCGCCCGACCAAAATTGTTCTGCACCAGCAGTCCCGCACGCTGGAAGTCGCCTTTGATGACAACAACGTGTTCAATCTTTCCTGCGAGTACCTAAGGGTTTTTTCGCCGTCCGCCGAAGTCAGGGGCCACGGCCCAGGGCAGGAGGTTTTGCAGATCGGTAAAGAGAACGTCAATATCTCAGCCGTTGAGTCCGTGGGAGCCTATGCCGTCAGGCTCGTCTTTGACGACGGGCATGATTCGGGCATCTACTCTTGGGAAACGCTGTACGAATTAGGGTTGCATCACGATGTCTACTGGCAGGCCTATCTGGACAAGCTCAAAGCCGCGGGGCACGAACGCCAGCCGCACTGACAGGACTGAAGCAGCCGTTTCATGAACGAAGGCTCAACACATTTCGGTTTCAGTGAGATAGCGTCAGCGAACAAAGCGCAAAAGGTCGGCGAGGTCTTTACGTCGGTCGCAGATCGTTACGACCTGATGAACGACCTGATGTCTTTGGGCAGTCACCGCATGTGGAAAGA
>DLPX01000012.1:29082-38682 GCA_002477475.1 Proteobacteria bacterium UBA7447 | reverse complement strand
CAGGTCGGATCATCTGGCCGTGTCGTGATGACCGATATCAATGCGAGCATGCTGGCCTGCGGTCGGGCCCGCATGCTGGACAAAGGCATCGGCCCTAATATTGATTTATTACTGGCCGATGCTGAGACGCTTCCCTTTGCCCCGGCGCAATTTGACTGCGTCAGCATCGCTTTTGGTCTGCGTAACGTTACCCGTATCCCTAAAGCCTTGGCATCGATGAAAAGCATGCTCAAACCGGGCGGCCGGGTGTTGATACTGGAATTCTCCCATCCCGTCTCGGGCCTTCTGTCTCGCGCCTATGATCTTTTCTCGTTTTCCGTGATTCCGCCGCTCGGGCGGATGGTGACAGGAGATGAACCAAGTTATCGCTATCTCGTTGAGTCGATCCGACGCCATCCGAATCAGGACACGCTAGCTCAGATGATGTCAGACGCAGGTCTTGAAGATGTTGCGTATCACAATCTCAGCGGCGGGATTGTCGCGGTGCATACTGGTTTTTGTTACTGAGACTGGCACAGTGAAAGCGGTGACCTCCCGTCTTGAAGCAATCCTGAACCGTGTGATCGGAGATTCGGGCGCGCAGGCGCTCGCTCACCTGCACAATCTCGAAGGCAAAGTCATCGCCGTCACAATCCGGGGGCTGGAGGTAACGGGTTATGCCGCAATCGAGAACGAGGGGATCCACATCATTGACAAGCCGGAACAGGCACCCGATGTCACGGTCGCCGGTTCGCCCGGTGATCTGATGGCATTTTGCCGCTTGGGCGCGGATCCGGAGCTCTTTCGCAGTGGGTCAGTGCGCATTGAAGGGGATGCCCAGTCGATGCTCGAACTCAAGGCGCTTTTCTCCGCTATCGACTTTGATCCTGAGGAGCAGCTTGCACAGGTAATGGGGGATACCTTGGCGCGCAAGACGGCCAATGGGTTCCGCTCTTTGGGCCGTTGGGCGGAAGACGTCGCCGACTCCGGGGCTGCCGGCATCGCCGAAACGCTGGTGGAAGAGACCCGCCTGCTGGCAAGCCGGCCCAGAGCAGATCGCTTCATCGATAACGTGGAGACCCTGCGGGATGATTTTGCTCGGCTTCAGCAGCGGATCGAGCGGCTGCGCGCCGCTGTAAAGCAGGATCAGATCTGATGGCTCGCGACGGCTCCTGGCGCCTACTCCGCATTGTCCGCGTGCTGGTGCGGCATGGCCTGGATGAGTTTGTTTTCAGCCTATCGCTTCTGCGTCCCTATCGCTTCGCGCTATGGCTTTTCCCCGGTTTTTGGTTCCGCGACCGAACCGCCGATCGAGGCCAACGCCTGAGAGAAGCGCTGGAGGAACTCGGCCCGGTTTTCGTCAAGTTCGGTCAGGCGTTGTCCACCCGTCCTGACCTCATACCTCCGGATATTGCAGCGGAACTCACCCGGCTGCAGGACGATGTGCCGCCTTTTCCGGGCGCGGTGGCAAAAACAGTCGTGGAAAGATCATTGCAAGCGCCGCTTTCTGAGCACTTTGAGAGCTTCGATCTCGAGCCTCTGGCGTCGGCCTCTGTTGCGCAGGTTCACTGCGCGACGCTGAAAGACGGCAGCGAGGTCGTCGTTAAGGTGCTGCGGCCGGGAATTGAGACAGTGATCGATCAGGATCTGGCATTGCTTTACCAGATTGCCCGTCTTGCCGATCGGCATTGGCCCCCGGCCAAGCGCTTGCGTCCGCTCGAGGTGGTTGCTGATTACGACAAGACCGTACACGACGAGCTGGACATGATGCGCGAAGGCGCCAATGCCAGCCAACTGCGCAGTAACTTTCCGGATCCAGAAATGATCTATGTGCCCAAGGTGTATTGGGAGCACAGCCGGCGCGAAGTGTTGGTAATGGAGCGTATTGACGGCATCCCGATCCGGGACATCGACGCCATCAAGGAGGCCGGCGTTGATCTACGCAAGCTCGCCCACAACGGGGTAGAGATTTTTTTCACCCAGGCGTTTCGCGACGGCTTTTTTCATGCTGATATGCACCCGGGCAATATTTTCGTCAGTCAGGACGGGCAGTACCGGGCGGTGGACTTCGGCATCATGGGAACGCTTGGGGAGTCGGACAAGCAGTATCTCGCGGAAAACCTGCTGGCTTTCTTCAACCGGGACTACCGGGCAGTGGCCCTGGCGCACTTGCGGGCGGGCTGGGTGCCAGCCACTACGCGCGTCGATGAGTTTGAGGCAGCAGTACGGACAGTCTGTGAGCCGATCTTTGCCCGGCCGATCAGCGAGATCTCCTTTGGTCATCTTGTGGTGCGGCTTTTCCAAGTGGCCCGGCGATTTGATATGCCGGTTCAGCCGCAGCTGGTTCTGCTGCAGAAAACACTGCTCAATATCGAAGGTCTCGGCCGGCAGTTGTACCCGGATCTGGATCTTTGGGAGACGGCCAAGCCGTATCTGGAGCGATGGATGCGTGATCAAATCGGACCCAGAGCCTTTGTCAAAACCCTGCGTCGAGAATTGCCGGCCGTACTGCCTTTATTGCCTGAACTGCCGGGGCTGATGCACGAGCTGCTTCGACGCCAGCGCGATGGGGAACTTTATTTTCGTACCGAGGACAATGCCGAGCGAGAGTCCCTGCAGCGCGCTCTGAACAATACCAAGCGCCAGAGGAACGGTTTGGCGGCAGGCGCCGCTTTGTTGCTTGGGGCCATCGCCGCAGCGCTGTTTTCAGAATCGCTGGGTCTCGGCGTCTATGCGGATCTTCTCGCCACCGGGCTGACGATAAGCGGCGGAATGGTTCTTGTGGTCTCACTTTTGCGCCAGAAAAGCGCTCGATGAGGCTAGCATTAAGAGGTCGAAATTGCCCCCTTTCTTCGTTGGGTTGTGGGTATTCCCAAGTCTTTTACTTGGTTTTCACGGCTAAATCCCTATAATCGCGCCTGGTAATTAGACCAATTTCTCGCAGTTGTTTTGCGAAATTCTTGATTCAGGGTCCTTTGGGTTCCCATGCAATTGAATGCTCAGTAAATGTAAACAAATCACCCTCGCAGATGTGATCTCAGGATGGCATTTTTCCGGGCCTCTAGCAGATCAAATCCGGCGTAAGAACGGGTCGCCTGTCGCTGTAGCGCAGAGCGGTCAGGACGTCCTCGCTTTTGGGATCAGCAGCGAACCGTGGGTGCGTCTTCGGTGGGGTGATCGGTGGGCGCGCCAAGCCGTTCGGGGTTGGTCAATGGCCGCAATCGTAAAGTGGTTTGGCTTGCGAGAACTGCAGGACCAAAACCCCAAGGACAAACCAAGCGTTGGCTCTGCAAGCTGGTGGACGATGCACGAGCCGTGAAAGAGTAAGAAAAGAGAGAGTTTAAGGATTTTAGGGAGTAAATACAGATGAGATTAACGACTAAAGGAAGATATGCTGTCACTGCCATGCTGGATCTTGCGCTCCAAGAGGGCAAACGACCGGTTACCTTGCAGGATATTGCGGTAAATCAGGAGATTTCACTTTCCTATCTGGAACAATTGTTCGCCAAGTTGCGAAAAGCGGGACTGGTGCGAGGCACCCGCGGCCCGGGTGGCGGTTACCGATTGGCCAAGAAAATGGACTCAATTTCCATTGCGGAGGTGATTTCCGCGGTGGATGAAAACGCCGACATGACCCGCTGCGGGGGCAATGCGGACTGTCTTGATGGCGAAAAATGCCTTACTCATGAACTGTGGATGGAACTCAGCGAAAAGATCTTTGAATTCCTGAATGCAATTACCCTGGGCGAGCTGGTACGCCGCCCCGAAGTTATTGCCGTGGCGGAGCGTCAGGAAGCCGTGCGCGAAGGTCTTCGGTCCGGACGCCTTAAAACCGTGGTCGTCGAGGCCGACGCCGTGATTGGCACCCTGAAGTAGGGCTTTTGACCAGTAATCGTGAGAAAAATAAGTGAATACAGCAGTTAAAGAACTTGGCGAACTCGTCGGTCGCGAATACAAGGAAGGATTCGTCACCGATATCGAGGCGGAAACTCTGCCACCGGGTCTTGATGAGAGCGTGATCCGCTTTTTGTCGGCAAAAAAATCAGAACCCGACTTTATCCTGGAGTGGCGGCTGGAGGCCTTCCGGCGTTGGCAGGAAATGGACAAGCCCGAATGGGCGCATGTTCACCATGATCCGATCGATTTTCAGGCGATCAGCTACTACTCGGCGCCCAAGCGCGACGAGGACCGGCCGAAGAGTCTGGACGAAGTTGACCCCAAACTGATCGAGACCTACAACAAGCTCGGCATTCCTCTGGAAGAGCAAAAGGCGCTCGCAGGCGTGGCAGTGGATGCGGTCTTTGACAGTGTATCGGTCACGACGACCTTCAAGGACAAATTGGCGGAGGCGGGGGTGATCTTCTGCCCGCTGTCGGAAGCCATGGCTAATCATCCCGAACTGGTGCGTGAGTATCTGGGATCAGTGGTGCCGGCCAGCGATAACTTTTATGCAGGATTGAATTCGGCGGTGTTTACCGAAGGCTCTTTCGTGTATGTCCCCAAGGGGGTGCGTTGCCCGATGGAGTTGTCGACCTACTTTCGAATCAATGCGCTTAATACCGGGCAGTTTGAGCGGACCCTGATCATCGCCGACGAAGGCAGTTATGTCAGTTACCTTGAGGGCTGTACGGCGCCCATGCGCGATGAAAACCAACTGCATGCCGCGGTTGTCGAATTGGTCGCGATGAAGGACGCCCAGATCAAGTACTCCACCGTGCAGAACTGGTACCCGGGTGATGAAGAGGGCCGGGGCGGAATCTACAACTTCGTGACCAAGCGCGGAGCCTGTCGGGGAGATAACGCGAAAATCTCGTGGACGCAGGTTGAAACCGGTTCAGCGATTACCTGGAAGTATCCCAGCGTACTGCTGGAAGGTAATCACTCCACCGGAGAGTTTTATTCCGTGGCCCTGACCAATAATTGCCAGCAGGCGGATACCGGAACGAAGATGGTCCATATCGGAGAACATACCTCCAGTACGATCATCTCCAAAGGCATCTCCGCCGGCCGTGGACAGAATGCCTACCGGGGTCTTGTGAAGGTGCTGAAAGGCGCTAAGGGTGCGCGCAACTACTCGCAGTGTGACTCGCTCCTGATGGGAGACCGGTGCGGGGCGCACACCTTCCCTTATATTGAGGTGAAAAATCCCTCCGCGACGATCGAGCATGAGGCGTCCACTTCCAAGATCGGTGAGGATCAACTGTTCTACTGTCGACAGAGAGGTCTTTCCGAGGAAGATGCGGTATCCATGATCGTGAATGGATTCTGCAAGGAAGTGTTCCGCGAACTGCCCATGGAGTTTGCCGTAGAGGCCCAGAAACTGCTGGGCATCAGCCTCGAGGGTGCCGTAGGCTGATGCTCCGGGCCGGATGATCGCCCGGTCTTCGGCCCTCCCCGAATTTAATGCCCCGATTTTTTTGAGAACAACATGCTAAAGATTAGCGATTTAAAAGTAACTGTGGATGGCAAAGCCATCCTGAACGGCCTCAATCTGGAGGTGGGCCCCGGAGAGGTGCACGCCATCATGGGGCCAAACGGTTCGGGCAAGAGCACGCTCGCCAATGTCATCGCCGGTCGCGAGGGTTATGAAGTAACCGATGGTTCTGTGTCTTTTCTGGAAAACGACCTTTTGGAAATGGCGCCCGAGGAGCGGGCACATGAAGGGGTGTTTCTCGCCTTCCAATACCCGGTGGAGATCCCAGGCGTAGCGAATATCGCGCTGTTGAAGGAGGGCCTGAATGCGGCACGCCGCCACCGCGGAGAGAAAGAGTTGGATGCGCTGGATTTTCTCAAATTGGTCCGCGAGAAACTCAAACTCGTTGAGATGAAAGAGGAGTTCCTCTACCGCTCAGTCAACGAAGGGTTCTCCGGCGGAGAGAAAAAACGCAACGAGATTTTTCAGATGGCAATGCTGGAACCGCGCCTTGCGGTTCTGGATGAGACGGATTCGGGGCTGGATATTGATGCGTTAAAGATTGTTGCTGGCGGGGTCAACGCCCTGCGGTCAGAAGATCGTTCGGTAATTCTTGTGACGCATTACCAAAGACTCCTGGATTACATCGTGCCGGATTATGTACATGTGCTCGCAGGTGGCCGGATTGTGCGCTCCGGCGACAAAGGATTGGCTCTGGATCTAGAAGAGCGCGGTTACGGCTGGATTGAAGCCGGCGACTCGGCCACCGCATGAGCGCGGCCGAAAGTCACGCCGCGCCTTATATTGAGGCGCAACAGGCGCAGGCTAGTGCCCTGCCGGCAGTCGGTGTCGCGGCGCTTGACCACAGCCGGTCAGAGGCCCTGCAGTTGTTGGGGGAACGGGGATTGCCGACCCAGCGAGATGAGGACTGGAAGTACACCTCCATCAAGGCGATTACACGAACGAGATTTACCCCCGCGGCGCCCAGTGTTGAATGCTCCAAAGAGATGGTCGACGCATCGTCGATCGAAAACCTGGACAGTTGGCGCCTCGTGTTTGCAGATGGCTTCTACCAGCCAGAGCACTCAACTCTCGATGGTCTTCCGGAAGGAATCCGGCTGGCAGGTCTAGGAGAGGTCCTCAAAACAGATCCTGATTCCGTTACAAAACACATCGGATCGGCGATGGGCGAGATGCCGCACGGATTCGCTGCCATGAATTCAGCGTTTGTCGGTGACGGTGCCCTGATCGAAATCGCACCGGGCGTAGAACTGGACAAGCCCATTGAGCTGGTATTCCTGTCGGGATGCAGCGGTGAGGGCTTTTTGAGTTTGCCTCGTAATCTCATCACGTTGGGCACTGGAAGTCGCGCCAGCGTGATTGAGCGCCATCTCTCGTGCGCAGAAGATCGGACTCTCAGCAACGCGCTGACCGAAATCATCCTGGAAGAAGACGCCTCGCTGGATTACTGCTGTGTGCAGGATCAGGCGGAGCGCACTTTCCATGTGGGCGGATTGTTTGCGCGTGTTGCAGGATCCGCCAGACTCAAAGCGACCACGGCGACGGTGGGTCGGGCTTGGGTGCGTAACGACGCTCGGGTCAATCTGGACGCGAAGGGCGCCGCGGCAAGTCTCGATGGCGCCTACCTCGCTTTTGGCCGTTGTCATGTTGACAATCACACTCACATCTCGCACAACGCGCCTGAGTGCACCAGTCGCGAGTGTTACAAGGGCGTGCTCGGTGATCGGGGCCACGCCGTATTTCATGGCCGAATCGTTGTTCAGCCGGATGCGCAGAAAACCGATTCGGAGCAAAGCAATCAGAACCTGCTGCTCTCGGCAGATGCCGAGATTGACACCAAACCGCAGTTGGAGATTTACGCGGACGACGTGAAATGCGCCCACGGGGCCACAGTAGGGCAGTTGGATGAAGCAGCGCTTTTTTATCTCGTGTCTCGCGGCATTGAACGCGAGGCGGCGCGCAGGATGCTGACGCAGGCTTTTGCCGCAGAAGTCCTCGAAACGATAGAACCTGCGGCTTTGCAGGACTATCTATCCGCCAAGGTGTCGGGGCAGTTGTCCCCGGCAGCGCCTACAGAAGCGGCCCGTTGATGTGTCGTATTTCCAAAACCAGATAACTAGGATCTGTCCTTGAAATGAGCAGCACCGAATCCGATATCCCCGAACCCGCTGCGCCGGACGCACCTGATGCGGGCGGTGAAACTGAAGACGCCAAGAGTCAGGACAATCCTCCTTCAGTCAGCCTTACGTCAGCCTCAGCGGATGAGACGCTGCTGGACCGCGTGATTGCCGGGGTACGCGAGGTTTATGACCCTGAGATCCCGCTCAATATCTATGATCTTGGCCTTATCTATCGGGTCGATATCGACGAAGAAAGTCAGGTAAAGATTGATATGACCTTGACCTCACCCATGTGCCCGGTGGCCGGGTCATTGCCGGGAGAAGTCGAGATGGCGGCTCGCGGTGTCGAGGGTGTTGGCGAAGTTGTGGTGGACCTGGTGTGGGAGCCGCCATGGGGTCCGGAAGTCATGAGCGAGGCAGCCCGACTTGAACTCGGGATTTTCTGATGAGCGACTGGGTCCGCGTCGCGCGTGCCGAAGAGGTGCAGACGGAAACTCCCCTTGCAGTGAGCCTCGATGATGATGCGGTGGTGCTGGCCCGCCTTGGCGATGATATCTTTGCGCTTGAGGATCTTTGCACCCATGATGGCAGCGATATCTCGGGCGGCTGTATCGTGGAGGGCGCTATCGAATGCCCCCGCCACGGCGCCCGTTTCTGCCTTCGTACGGGAGAAGTGCTTTCGCCCCCTGCATATGAGGGTCTGCACGTATTTCCGGTAAAGATCGAAGACGGTGACGTCTGGGTGAGAGACGATCGTTGGGACTGAGACCCGCCGCCGCAGACGGGGTTCTTCAGTCTGCCCGGCGCCGATAGCGCTCGGTCAACCATAACAGCGGACCGAGAATCGCCATTTCAATTGCCACCGTCCACAGGTTGTGTACGGAGAAGATGTCCCGGATCACGCCGCCAAGCCCCTCATTATGAGTACCATGACTGAAGTTGCTAAAGAGCGCGACAGGCGAGATGTAGTAATGAGAATCGAACGGCCAGAAAAGCGGCACGCCGAATGGCACATCGAGGTCCTTCGCCAGGGTATCGATCAGAACATGGCCGGCGTACACCAGGAAGAGGACGAGAATCTGGGTTTTCGACAGACTCCGGAACATCAACGCGATCACGAAGGTAAAAACCACAGCCGCGGCAATCGAGTGGGTCGGACCATGATGAAAACGGTTTGGATCGCCAATCACGATACCCGGCAGAAAATCGAGATCCGGGGCAATCGCAGCGAGCAGCACCAACACGGGCCACCACTGGGTCAGTACGTCACGCGGTTTTGGGACTCCCGATATTGCGAAGGCAAACAAGATATGTCCGACCGGGCTGGGCATGGGAGCGTGTCCTGATCATGGAGAAGCCGAAGAATCCGGGTCGGTCGACTGACTCTGCGGGACGTGAGGACTATGCCCTGCACGTGCGTTTGATTACGCGCTGGAGTGATTATGACATGCTCGGACATGTCAACAACGTTGAGTACTACCGCTTTTTCGAAACCGGTATCCTGACGTTGCTGCGGGAAACTGGGCTTGACTGGCAGTCAGATCCGGTGATCCCGTTGGCGGCGGAAAACGGCTGCGTCTTTCTCAAACCCGTGGCGGCGTCGAGCCACGTGGATATCGGGGTGCGTATTGCTCATCTTGGCAACAGCAGTGTGCGTTACGAGACTGCGGTGTTTGTCCCGCAAGCCGACGCACCGAGTGCCACAGGATTTTTTGTCCACGTATTTATCGATCGTGTTACGGGCAAGCCGGTGCCGATACCGGAGGCGGTTCGTGCGCACTTCGAAAAAGAGCGCCAGGCCCTTGCCAAAAAAGTGATTCGCCGGATCGATGAGGCACGGTTGCTGCCCACAAGCGCCCCCGTCGATGGTTAAATTACGTGAATAGGCTTATCAGCAATAACGACCCAGCCGCATTTTCCTGAAACCAAGATGCCCCGCAAACTTTATATCAAGACGTTCGGCTGTCAGATGAACGACTACGACTCCAGCAGGATCGCTGACCTGATGGCAGCCTCCCACGATATGGTGCTGACAGAGGACGCCGAGCAGGCCGACATGCTGTTGCT
>DLPX01000012.1:0-28706 GCA_002477475.1 Proteobacteria bacterium UBA7447 | reverse complement strand
CGGTGGCGGCAATGGAAAGAGGAGCGACCGGATCTTGTCATTGGGGTCGGAGGGTGCGTTGCGAGCCAGGAAGGGGATCTGATTCTGCGCCGGGCGCCTTATGTTGATCTTGTCTTTGGCCCGCAGACCTATCATCGGTTGCCGGCGATGATCAAAGCACTTAAGACTGAACGCCAACCCCGGATTGATATCAGCTTCCCGGAAATTGAAAAGTTTGACGCCCTGGCCCCGCCGCGCAGCGAAGGTCCAAAGGCCTATGTCTCGATCATGGAGGGCTGCAGCAAGTACTGCACCTTCTGTGTTGTCCCCTATACGCGCGGTGAGGAATTCAGCCGGCCCTTCGACGAGGTCATTACGGAGATTGTCGAACTCGCGGAGCAGGGGGTTCGTGAAGTCACCCTGCTTGGCCAGAATGTCAACGCGTATGCCGGCGCACGTCATGGCGGGGGAATGCTCGACTTCGCCGAGTTGTTGGCGTATGCGTCTGCGGTAGACGGTATCGACCGGTTGCGTTACACCACTTCGCATCCCGTCGATTTCACAGATGAACTGATTGATGCGTATCGGCACATTCCAGAACTTGTCAGCCATCTCCACTTGCCCGTGCAAAGTGGTTCAGACCGCATTCTGTCAGCGATGAAGCGCCGGTACCGGATAGCGGACTACGAAGCGATCATTGCGGGCTTGCTTGATGTGCGGCCCGATATCAGTCTGTCGTCGGATTTCATCGTAGGGTTTCCCAGAGAGTCTGCCGAGGATTTCAACGCAACGATGGACTTGATCGAGCGTGTGGGTTTTGATCATTCGTTCAGTTTTATCTACAGCGCCCGGCCGGGCACTCCGGCCGCCGCACTGGCAGATGATGTGCCTATGGAAGAAAAACGTGAGCGGCTGTCGCGCCTCCAGGCGTTGATCGACAGCCAGGCGAGTGCGATCAGTGCGAGCATGGTTGGCACAACCCAGCGGATTCTTGTGGATGGTGTCTCGCGCAAGAATGCGGGACATCTCAGCGGACGCACCGAAAACAACCGTGTCGTCAATTTTGTAGGCGATGATGTCTCGATCGGCGATTTTGTCGACGTCCGCATTACAGAAGCCCTGCCCAATTCTTTGCGGGCAGAAGTGGTTGGGGGCGTCACCTCAACTTCTGTTATGATGAACCCTGCTTCGCTTGGAGCATCAGTACTGGATTGAACAGCCCCACCCAACCCGTTACCTTTCTTCTCGATCCCGAGGACAATCAGCGCCTGGCTGACCTGTGTGGAGAGCACAACGCTCACCTCAAGCAGGTGGAGGAGCGTCTTGGCGTACGTATCTCCCATCGGGGCCACCTTTTTTGTGTCGACGGCCCCGATCAGGATGTTCGCCATGCGCAGGATGTCCTTTGTGCCCTCTACGAGGACAGCGGCAAAGGCACCCCCTTGAGTCCTGACAGGGTCCAGGTCGCCATTAGCGAGATCCCGGCTGAAGCAAAGAGCCATCAGGATGAGCCCGATGATGTGATCATTCGGGTACGTAAAGCCATGATTCGGGGCAAGAGCCTAAATCAGAAGCGCTATCTCGGCAATATCCTGAGACACGATATCAATTTTGGCGTGGGCCCGGCCGGGACCGGCAAGACGTATCTCGCGGTGGCCTGTGCGGTGCAGGCCCTGGCGGAGGAGACCGTGGACCGGATTGTGCTGGCTCGTCCGGCAGTTGAAGCAGGTGAGCGATTGGGCTTTTTGCCTGGAGACATCGGACAGAAAGTCGACCCGTACCTGCGGCCCCTGTATGACGCCCTCTATGAGATGCTGGGCTTTGAGCGGGTCGGTCGTCTGATGGAGCGCCACGTTATAGAGCTCGCTCCGCTTGCCTACATGCGCGGGCGAACGCTCAGCCATGCCTTCGTAATTCTCGATGAGGCGCAGAACACCACCGAATCGCAGATGAAGATGTTTCTGACCCGTCTGGGATTCGGATCCCGGGCGGTCATTACCGGCGACCCCTCACAGGTTGATCTTCCAGGTCAGACCCGGTCTGGACTGGTCCATGCCGTTGATTTGTTGTCTTCGGTAAAGGGTATCAGTGTGACCCGCTTTACCCCTCAGGATGTGGTTCGTCATCCGCTGGTGCAGCGTGTGATCGAAGCATACGAGAAAGAGGGTCGGTCAGCCAGCCCGAGTGGACGCGTTGATTGAGGTGCAGCTGGCAAGCGGCTATGGTGAAGAACCCACCGCTGAGCAGGTCCGCCACTGGGCAGGCGCAGCGCTGGCGGCGCTTCGTGATCAGGATGCCTGCCTGACCGTCCGCACAGTCGACGAGAATGAGATGACCGCACTCAATACGCGCTTTCGAGATCGCTGTGGATCCACCAACGTGCTCTCCTTTCCCGTCGAGGCGTTGCCCGGCGTGCCTGAGGAAGCGCATCCCCTGGGAGATATCGTGATCTGCCCGCCCGTGGTCGAGCGTGAGGCAACTACTCAGGGCAAGACGCTTGAGGATCACTTTGCGCATCTTGTTGTGCATGGGGTGCTGCATCTGCATGGCCATGATCACAAGAGTGATGCCGAGGCGAACGTGATGGAGCAGCTTGAGACTGAGGTGCTCGCGACGCTTGGGGTCAAAGATCCCTACCAGCCTGTCTGAGTCGCGCCATGCAAGACAAAAAAAAACGCAGCGCGTTTTTGCGCCCCGGCTGGTGGCAAGAGATCCGCTATCGGCTGCGTGGGATCCCACACACCCGTGAACACCTTTTTTCGACCATGGGAGTCGCTCGCGACGCGAACCTGATCGACGAGGACACCCTGCAGATGATGCGCCGGGTAATCGAAGTCTCGGACCTGCAAGTCGAGCAGGTCATGGTCTCCCGCGGCCAGATGGTGACGGTCGATGTGGAGCAGACACTTGAGGAAGTGCTGCCGGTGATTACCGAGTCAGCCCACTCACGTTTCCCCGTGACCGATGGTGACAAAGATGGCGTGGTGGGCATCCTGTTGGCGAAGGATCTTTTGCATCGCCAGCAGCAAAGTGAAGGACATGGGCTGCCCTGGGCAGCCCTCCTGCGACCGGCTGTGTTCATCCCTGAAAGCAAACGCCTCAACGTCCTGCTTCAGGAGTTTCGTGACAGTCGCAATCATATGGCGATCGTCGTCAACGAATACGGCAGTGTTGTTGGTCTCATCACCATTGAGGACGTGCTTGAGCAGATCGTCGGCAATATTGAGGACGAGCACGATATCGATGGTGCCGCCGGCATGGTGCTTCGACGCGGCTCGGATTTTTGTGTGATTAAGGCCATGCTGCCGGTGGAGAGCTTCAACCAGATTTACGGTTTTGAGCTTGATCCGCTGGAGTACGACACCATGGGCGGGCTTGTCACGGATGCCCTGGGCCATGTGCCGCGGCGGGGAGAAACGATCACGTTCGATCAGTTCACGGCCGAGGTGTTGAGCGCAGACAGCCGTCGGCCGCGCCTTTTGCGTATCACGCTTTCTCCGGCTGACGAGACCCCGGCGGAATAGCCCCATGGGTTTTCCCGGCAGCGCGATGCGGATAGCCGCGGCTGCCCTCTCCGGGCTCGCCTACCCGCTGGCTTTTGCTCCCTTCGATCTCTTCTGGATCGCGCCGGTTACCGTTGCTGCCTTGTTTTTGATCTGGGCCAAAGCGTCCGCCCGGCAGGCAGCACTGCAGGGGTTTGTTTTCGGTTTGGGGATGGCGCTGGCTGGCGTCTCCTGGATTTATGTGAGCCTGAGCGAGTTCGGCGGCATGCCCGCGCCTTTAGCCGGAGGTGCGGTGTTGATATTCGCAGCGCTGATGGCGCTCTACCCGATGGCGGTCGGATTTTTGCAGGCTCGTTTTGGGCCAAGGAGTCCCGCCGCGCGCGCTGTCCTGGTCATGCCGGTGTTGTGGGTATTGGGGGAATGGCTTCGTGGCAATCTGATGAGCGGCTTCCCCTGGCTTTATCTTGGTTACAGTCAGACCGATACTCCTCTGGCTGCCTTGCTCCCGATCATCGGAACCCTGGGTCTTAGTCTCTGGCTTGCGCTTGCTGTCGGGGCGCTGGTGGCGATTGTTCATGGGGCGGGCCGGGCGAGGGTGTTACCGGCCGGTGTGCTTTTGGCCCTAGGCGTTTGTACGGCGCTGGCCCGGTTGCCGGTTTTTGTAGCCCCTGCCGGTGAATCCCTCAATGTGGCACTGGTGCAGCACAATGTCTCATTGAGTGAGAAATGGCAGAGTCACAACGCCAGCAATATCGCGAGCGCCTATCTTCATGAGAGCGAGGCGCTCTCTGGGGCAGATCTCATTGTCTGGCCCGAGGCCGCACTGCCCACCTACCTTGATGAAATAGCGCCCGCGTTTTTGGCACGCCTTGAAGATCACGAAGCGGATTTTCTGCTCGGCGCGTTGGCCCGTGACTCGTTGGAGCCAAATGCCCCCTACTACAATGTGGCGGTCGGGATCGGCGAGGCAAAGTCGCTTTACCGAAAACACCAACTCGTGCCGTTTGGCGAATACCTGCCTCTGGCCGCACTGCTGGGATGGCTGCTCGACTATCTCAATATCCCGATGTCAGATTTCTCGGCGGGACCATTGACGCAGCCGCCCATGCCGCTTGGCGGCTACGCTGTGGGAGTCAGCATCTGCTACGAAGATGCTTTTACCCATGTGATCAATGAAGCTGTGCCGCAAGTGCAACTGCTCGCGAATCTCAGCGAGGATGCCTGGTTCGGAGATTCCCTGGCGCCGCACCAGCGGTTGCAGATGGCCCGCGCACGAGCGATCGAAACGGGCCGCCCAATGATTCGATCGAGCAACAATGGGTTGTCGGCGCTGATTGATGCCGATGGCCGGGTGCATGCAATCGCACCACAGTTTGTCCGCGCCGTGGTGCGCGGCGATGTGCAGCCCATGACCGGAATCACGCCGTTTGTGCGATACGGCAATCTGCCTGTGGGGGTTTTGGCGGCGTTGCTGCTGGCGGTGGGGCTCTGGTGCCGTATCCGTCGCACCGGGGACCCGGTTTCACGGTGATAGACTGTGGTGATGACAGATGTTGAGCAAAGTCCGCTGGTGGTCGCGATCTCTTCACGCGCGCTCTTTGATCTTGAGAGCGGCCATCAGATTTATGTGGAAGAGGGAGTCGATGCGTATTGCCAGTATCAGGTGGAGCACGAAGAAGAACTGCTGCACCCCGGTGTGGCGTTTCCCCTCGTACAGAAACTGCTGGCACTGAACGAATCGGAAACCGAGGCGCGTCGTGTTGAGGTAGTGCTGATTTCGCGCAACAGCGCTGACACCGGTCTTCGGATCTTTAATTCCATCGCCCACTACGAGCTCGACATTACCCGCGCTGCTTTCTCCGGAGGCGAGAGCCCGTTTCGTTACGTGACTCCTTTCAGTGCGGATCTCTATCTCTCGGCAGATCCCGCGAATGTACGGCAGGCGCTGCAGGCCAACGTGGCTGCGGCCACGATCCTGCCCTCGCGCACCCACCGGGAAAGAAACAGTCAATTGCGCATTGCCTTTGACGGCGACGCGGTGCTCTTTGCCGATGATTCCGAACGGGTTTACCAGACTGAAGGACTGGCCGCGTTTGCGGCGTCAGAGAAAAAGAAGGCGTCGACGCCGATGACGGGCGGCCCTTTCAGAAAGTTCTTGCAGTCATTGCATCAATTGCAGTCAAAATGGCCGCGAAACGAGGCGCCTATCCGAACTGCGTTATTCACCGCCCGCAGTGCCCCTGCGCACGAAAGAGTGATCCGCACGCTGCGGGCATGGAATATCCGGATCGACGAAGCCGCCTTTCTTGGAGGGCTCGACAAGGGCGAGTTTTTGCAGACCTTTGGCGCCGATATTTTCTTCGATGACCAGACGGGCCATTGTGAATCTGCCCGTCGCTATGTGCCGACAGGCCATGTGCCCCACGGAGTAACCAACGACGCCGCCTGAACGGGCCTCAACACCGGCGTTGCTATAATTGCGTCAGACATATCAGCGCAACTTTCTTCTCCTGGCCTGCTCATGAAAAGCATTCGATGGTGGCTCCTCGGCTGGTGTCTTGCCGGCTCATTGACCTTAAATCTGCCTGCCTCGGGCGCATTGCCGATGGCGGTGGATGGCGAGCCATTGCCAAGTCTTGCACCCATGCTCGAGCGGGTGCTTCCGGCGGTGGTCAACATCTATACCGAGAGCCGGGTCACTGAGCGACAAAGCCCGTTTCATTCGGACCCGTTCTTCGAAAAGTTCTTCGGCACCCCTCCGATGCAGCAGCGTGAAAGACGCGTCAGCAGTCTTGGTTCCGGAGTCATCATGGATGCTGAGGCGGGTTACGTCATTACCAACAGCCACGTGATCGCGGGCGCGGACGAGATCAGCGTACGCCTGCATGACGGCCGGGCTTTTGATGCCCAAATTGTGGGGGTCGACGAAGACGCCGATATCGCGGTTGTCCAGATCGCGGCCGAATCACTCCAGCAGATCCATCCGGGTGATTCAGATACGCTGCGGGTGGGTGATTTCGTTGTGGCGATCGGTAATCCCTTTGGGCTGGGACAGACCGCGACCTCAGGTATCATCAGCGCCCTGGGAAGGTCGGGTCTTAACATCGAGGATTACGAGGATTTTATCCAGACCGATGCTTCTATCAACCGGGGGAATTCCGGCGGCGCGCTGGTGAATCTTCGGGGCGAACTCGTCGGGATCAACACTGCGATCCTCGCGCCCGGCGGCGGCAACATCGGCATCGGTTTTGCGATCCCGATCAATATGGTCCAACTGCTGACCCGCCAGATTATCGAATACGGTGAAGTGCGCCGTGGCCGCCTCGGGGTGATCGCACAGAACCTCACTCCAGAACTCGCCGAAGCACTCGGCATAGACACTACACGCGGCGCGGTTATCGCGCAGGTGATCCCGGATTCTGCGGCCGATGATGCCGGTCTTCAAGAAGGAGACGTCGTGGTAGCCGTCAATGAACGCGAGATCGTGGACGCGAGTTCACTGCGCAATACGATTGGTCTTTTCCGTGCCGACGAGGAGATCGAGGTGAGCTTCCTGCGTGACGGCAAACGCCAGAGTATGCGAATACGGATCCGGGCCATCGAGCCCGTGGCAGGCCAGGGCCTTAAGATCAACAAGCGCCTTGAGGGAATCCGTCTTGCAGATATCGATGAAGAAGATGGCCCGCAGGGTCAGCGTGGTGTGCGCGCAGTAGAAGTGGCACAGACCAGTCTTGCCTGGAGCGCGGGCCTTCGCGAGGGCGATCTGATTATTTCGGTCAACAAGCAACCGATTTACAGTCTCAAAGATGTCGAGCAGGCAGTTGATGAAAATGACGCAATGCTCTTGCTCAATGTGGTGCGGGGTAACACGGGTCTCTTTATTGTGATCCGCTAGCGCAGGGAAGAAATGCGACAATGAATGAAAATCTGATTGCGCCTTCGATTCTCTCGGCGGACTTTGCCCGCCTCGGCGAAGAAGTCGACAACGTGCTCGCTTCGGGCGCGGATATCGTGCACTTTGATGTCATGGACAATCACTATGTGCCCAACCTCACCATCGGCCCTCTGGTGTGTGAGGCGCTGCGCAAGCATGGCATTACTGCCCCCATTGATGTCCACCTGATGATCAAGCCGGTGGACCGGATCGTGCCCGACTTTGCATCAGCAGGCGCCTCCTACATTACCTTTCATCCGGAAGCGAGCGAGCATGTCGATCGCACCTTGCAGCTGATCGCGAGTGAGGGTTGCAAAGCCGGACTGGTATTCAATCCTGCGACACCGCTTGATGTTCTGGAGCATGTCATCGATAAAGTCGATATGATTCTGCTGATGTCGGTCAATCCCGGCTTTGGCGGGCAGAGTTTTTTGCCTTCGGCGCTGGATAAATTGCGCAAAGCACGCAAACTGATCGGTGAGTCTGGCCGCAATATTCGCCTTGAGATTGATGGCGGCGTAAAGGTCGAGAACATTGGCCAGATTCATGCCGCAGGCGCTGATACTTTTGTTGCAGGGTCCGCGATTTTCGGCGCGGCCCGAGACCAAGACCCGAACCGCTACGATACGGTGATTAGCGCAATGCGCAATGCATTGGCTGAATCACCATCATGAGTGGCCCGACTCCGGACCCATCCCAACCTTCTTTGCGAACCCCCGCCCGGGGTGTGCTGTTTGATCTTGATGGCACCCTGATCGACTCCGCACCGGATCTGGTGGGCGCCTGTAATGACATGCTCAATGCGCTCGGCCGTCCACCTGTGGCGCTTGAGACTGCCCGGGGCTGGATCGGCAACGGTGCCCAGCGGCTCGTGGAACGGGCGCTGACCCAGGATTTTGACGGCGAAGCACCAGCACAACTCATGGAAACCGCTTACCCGCTTTTTCAAAAGTGCTATCAGGCAAACCTGCACCGCGACAGCGTCTTGTATGCCGGAGCGGTAAAGACCCTCGCGCAGTGTCAGGCCGCCGGCCGCCGGGTTGGATGCGTGACCAATAAGCCAGCCGCCTTTACCCTTCCGCTGCTGAAAGCGATGGGACTCAGTCGTTATCTCGATCCGATTGTCAGCGGCGACGATTTACCGAAGAAAAAGCCGGATCCATTGCCGCTGGAACATGTTGCCGGGCAATGGGGATTAGCTCCTGCAGAATGTCTTCTGGTGGGCGATTCGGTGAGTGACTTTCGCGCGGCCCGGGCGTGCGGGATGCCGGTGGTACTGGTGAGTTACGGCTACAGCCAGGGTCTTGACCTTTTCGAACTTGGCCCAGACGCCGTGATAGACTCATTGGCGAAAGTGCTTAACATCATTGATGTGGTGTAAGTCGTTTCAGCACAGACACACTGCGGTTTAGCAAAGCGTGCAGCGGTCAAGCCGTAGCGCAAGGGCATAGGCCCGGTCACCAATTTAGCGCGAAACGATCGTTGAGCATGACCGCTTCGGAACAATACGCGACCCCCACCAGCGATAACGCCTTCAGTATTCCTCAACGATGATTACCCAAGCCGAATACGATCGCCTCGCCCGCCAGGGCTACAACCGGATCCCGCTGCAGACTGAGGTGCTGGCGGATCTTGAAACCCCGGTGAGTGCCTATCTCAAGATGGCGCAGGGCCCGTACAGTTATCTGCTGGAATCTGTGCAGGGCGGTGAGAAGTGGGGCCGCTATTCCATTATCGGACTGCCGTGTCCCACGGTTATCCGGGTAACGGGTGACTCTCTGTTGATCGAGCAAGAGGGCGAAGAGATTTATCGTCAGGAGACCGATGATCCCTTGGCGGCGATCCAGAGCATTCATCGCCAGTTCAATGTGCCCCAGTTGGACACGCTGCCGCGCTTTAACGGCGGCTTGGTGGGTTACTTCAGTTACGACACGGTGCGCTATATCGAGCCCCATCTGGCAGACAGCGATCTGCCGGATCCGGTCGGCGCGCCTGATATCCTGCTGATGGTCTCTGATGAGCTCCTGGTCTTTGACAACTTAAGCGGCCGTCTTCATATCGTGGTGCACACCGATCCCGAATCGGACGATGCCTATGCCTCCGGCTGCGAGCGCCTCGATCAACTGGTTGAACAGATCTCAAGCCTGTCTATTGGGCGGGCCACACCCGTAGGGCAAGTCGTGCGGGAGAGCGACTTTCGCTCATCGTTCGTCCAAGAGGATTTCGAAGCCGCCGTCGAGCGCTGCAAGGATTACATCCAAAGCGGCGACATCTTCCAGGTCGTGCTGTCACAGCGCCTGTCGATTCCCTATGAGGCCGAGCCGATTACGTTGTACCGGGCGCTGCGCACGGTGAATCCCTCGCCCTACATGTATTTTCTGGATCTCGATGATTTCCAGATCGTCGGCTCTTCGCCGGAGATTCTGGCGCGCCTTGAAGAAGGCGAGGTCACGGTGCGTCCGATTGCCGGTACCCGCCGGCGGGGGTTGAGCGAAGAGGAAGACCGGCGCCTCGAAGAAGAACTGATCTCTGATCCCAAGGAACTCGCGGAGCATCTGATGCTGGTGGACCTTGGCCGTAATGACGTCGGCCGGATCGCGGCCACCGGAACGGTGGAGCTCACCTCAAAAATGCAGGTCGAACGCTATTCGCATGTGATGCACATCGTGTCCAATGTGACGGGGGAACTTCAGGATGATCTTGACGCTATCGATGTGCTGCGCGCGACCTTCCCGGCAGGCACCGTTTCCGGAGCGCCCAAGGTCCGGGCCATGGAGATCATCGGCGAGCTCGAGCCGGTGCGGCGGGGCATCTATTCCGGGGCGGTGGGTTATATCGGCTGGAACGGCAACATGGATACGGCGATTGCGATCCGCACCGCGGTCATCGCTGATGGCGAACTGCATATCCAGGCCGGTGCCGGCATTGTGGCCGACTCGGTGCCCTCGCAGGAATGGCAGGAGACGATGAACAAGGGCCGGGCCATCTTCCGTGCGGTGGCGATGGCGGTCGCCGGTCTTGATCCTGCTGCGCTGGAAGATTGAAGTCTTCGCGATGGCACTAGCCAAGCAAGGCGCAACGGCATCCTTTGAACTCTTCACGTGACAGAAAAGACCAACGTCCTCATCCTTTTCAGCGATGAGCATCGCTATGATGCGATGGGCTGCGCCGGTCATTCGCTCGTCAAGACGCCACATCTTGATCGACTCGCATCTGATGGGACACGCTTTACCCGCGCCTACACGCCGTCGCCGATCTGTGTGCCCGCTCGCGCATCCCTTGCCACCGGGCAGTACGTGCACAAGAACCGCTGCTGGTCCAACGCTCAGGCCTACCAGGGTGAGCCCGTCAGTTGGGGTCATCAGCTCATGCGCCAGGGCCATCGTGTCGATTCGATCGGCAAACTGCACTATCGCGGCAACGAATATGACAACGGCTTTGGGGAGGAAATCCTGCCGATGTATATCCGCGATGGCAAAGGCTGGATCAAAGGCCTTTTGCGCGATCATGAGGCGGTTCTGGATGTCTCTGCCTATACGTCTGAGATCGGCCCGGGCGAAAACAGTTATACAGACTACGATCTTGAAGTGACCCGCCATGCCTGCACATGGCTCAAGGATGCCGGCGCTGCAAAAAGCGATAAACCCTGGACCCTTTTTGTGTCCTGGCTGAGACCGCACTACCCATTGATTTGTCCGGAGGCGTTCTATCACCTCTATCCGCTTGAAGAGATGGACGAGGCCCGGTTCAGGTCCGAGCAGGCGTTGCCACAGCATCCCGTCACCCAGGCTATCCGCAGAGCGTTTAACTACGACGAGCGCTTTGATGATCAAACGCGCCAGATCGCAAGAGCTTCTTACTATGGCCTCTGTAGTTTTCTGGATGCACAGGTAGGTGCAGTGATGGATGTCCTTGAGCAAACGGGGCAGGCCGACAACACGCTGGTCATCTACACCAGCGATCACGGTGACCACAACGGCGACCGGCGCATGTGGACCAAGATGTCGCTTTATGATGAGTCAGCGCGGATCCCCATGCTGATCCAGGGCCCCGATATTCCCGGGGCAAAAACCATCGACACTTTGGCTTCTCTGGTGGATATCTATCCCACGGTGCTGCAGGCGGTGGATGCGGAAGATGATGAGATTGATCGCCCGGGTCTTTCGCTGCGCTCACTCATTGACGGCGCCAGCGCGGACCGGGGCGTTTTATCGGAATACCACGACGGCGGTTCGCCGGTGGGGATGTTCATGTGGCGAAAAGGTCAATGGAAGTACAACTGTTATCCGGGGTATGCGCCGGAACTTTTTGATCTTGCCGCTGACCCTGATGAGTTGTGCGACCTCTCTCAGGATCCCGCATATTCACAAGACCTAAAGCGCTGCCAGGACGACATGGGCGCTTTGCTTGATCCCATCGCGGCGAACGATCTTGCTTTTGCTGATCAGGCAGAGCGGATCTCGCAACTGGGCGGCGTCGAAGCGATCCTGGCATCGGAAGAGTTCGACCATACGCCCACGCCTTCAGGGTAACCAAGCTCCACTCCTCTTGATTTAAAATCCCGTTATCGGCTATCAATACTGGCCGAAAGCCTGACAGTGCCAAACCGGCATCAGGCAGCACATCATTGCGTTTACGCAAACGCGGTATACGGCAGGTCAGACATGCTCCTGATGATCGACAATTACGACTCGTTCACTTACAACCTGGTGCAGTATCTGGGGGAGTTGGGCGAGCGCGTGGCGGTCTACCGCAACGATCAGATCACGCTCAACGACATCGATGCGCTCTCGCCCTCGCATGTGGTGATTTCCCCCGGGCCCTGCACGCCCAACGAGGCGGGCATCTCGGTGGATCTGGTGCGCGAATACGGGCCACGAATTCCGATTCTCGGCGTGTGTCTGGGTCATCAGAGTATTGCCCAGGCCTACGGCGGCAACATTATTCGGGCCCCCCGGCTGATGCACGGCAAGACCTCGATGATTGACCATGAGGGCAAAAGCCTTTTTGGCGAGATTCCCACACCCTTTCAGGCAACGCGTTATCACTCGCTGGTCGTGGAGGAATCCTCGTTGCCGGACTGCTTCGAGATAACTGCCCGCGCAGATGACGGGGAGATCATGGGCATCATGCATCGCGAGCACCCCGTGGTCGGTCTGCAGTTTCATCCTGAATCGATCCTGACGCAGTATGGCCACAAGATGCTGCACAACTTTCTGCAGCAGCGCCTGGACTCTTGAGCGCCACCCCTGACATTCTCGAGCGGATCCTTGCGCGTAAACGCGAGGAGATTAAAGAGCGACAGCGCGAGCAGAGCCTGTCGGATCTTTATGCAAGGGCAGGCGATCGCGATGCCCCACGGGGATTTGTGTCCTTGCTCAAAAAAAGCATTGGGGCAGGACAGGCGGGTGTGATTGCAGAGGTCAAAAAGGCCTCTCCCAGCAAAGGCCTTATTCGGGAGCATTTTGATCCGGCTGCCATTGCCGTCAGTTATGAATCAGGCGGCGCGTCTTGTCTTTCAGTGCTGACTGATCATGATTTTTTCATGGGCAGCGAAGCGGATCTTGAAGCGGCACGGGGCGCCTGCGCCTTGCCGGTGTTGCGCAAGGATTTTGTGATCGACCCCTGGCAGATCGCTGAGTCACGGGCCATCGGTGCCGACTGCATCCTGCTGATCGTGGCCGCTCTCGAGCAGGCGCAGATGGCAGAACTCTCGGCGGCGGCAGCGGATCTTGCAATGGATGTTTTGGTTGAGGTGCACGATGGGGAAGAACTGGATCGAGCCCTTGCGCTTGATCCAGCTTTGCTTGGCATCAACAACCGCAATCTGCGTACCTTCGAGACAACGCTTGAGACCACGCTGGCACTGGCCCCAAAGGTGCCGAAGGACACGCTGCTGGTCACTGAAAGCGGCATTCACAGCGTTGAAGATGTGAGCGCGATGCGCAATGCGGATATTCATGCTTTTCTGGTGGGCGAAGCGTTCATGCGACAGGATGATCCGGGCGCCCATCTTGCAGCGCTGTTCGGAACTTAGAAAAAAACAAAACCTAAAGAACTTAAAGAGCAGGATATGCAGGTCACGGTACAACTGGGGGAAGACGATGCCCTCGAGGGGCTGAGCGGCAGCGGTCATCAGGTCACGATGGATCGCTCCCCTGACGTGGGCGGAAAGAATCTTGGCGCCCGTCCGATGGAGATGCTGCTGCTGGGGTTGGGCGGATGTGCGTTGATCGACGTGATCCTCATATTGCGAAAGTCACGACAGGCGTTTTCGGATATTCGCGTGGAAATTAACGCTGATCGGGCCGACACCATCCCAACGGTCTTTACCCGGATCCACCTGCATTTTGTGGTGACGGCGAACGAGATTGACCCAAAGCGCGTTGAGCGGGCAATCAGCCTGTCAGCAGAGAAATACTGCTCGGCCTCCAAAATGCTCGATTCCGTTGCAGAAATTTCCCACGATTTTGAAATTCTCCCGGGTTAGACTCTTTTCGGGAGTAAACGGGCCGGGTTGCATATTGGCCGGGAGAATAGAGTCATGAACATGATCACCGACTGGTTCAGGCACCAGGTCAACAATCCGCAGGTGGTGTTTTTAACACTGTTTTTGGTCCTGCTGTTTGTTGTCGTCGTCCTGATGGGCAATATGCTGGCGCCCTTGCTTGCCGCGGTGGTGATTGCTTACCTCCTTGAGGGTCTGGTGGGCGTGCTGGAGAAAACGCGGCTGCCGCGTCTGATCGCGGTGCTGGTGGTGTACTTCGCCTTCCTGTTGTTTGTGGTGCTGATTCTGTTTGGGTTGCTGCCGTTGCTGTCGCAGCAGGCGACACAGTTTGTCCAGCAGATTCCCAGCATGCTGAATGTGGGCCAGGATGTGTTGCTTAAACTGCCCGAGAGTTATCCCGAGATCGTCTCGGCCGACCAGATTGCTGAAATCATTGTGGTGATCCGCACCGAACTCACCTCCTGGGGACAGAAACTGCTGTCCGTCTCTCTCGCCTCGGTGATGGGCGTCATTGCTATCCTGATTTACCTCATCCTGATGCCGATCCTGATTTTCTTTATGATGAAGGATAAAGAAGCACTGGTCGCCTGGGTGGCCCGCTTTGCACCGAGTGAGCATCAACTGGTGGGCCAGGTCTGGTCGGAGGTCGATCGCCAGATCGGCAACTATGTTCGCGGCAAATTCTGGGAGATTGTTATCGTCTGGTTTGCCTGCGTGGTGACGTTCTCGGTCCTGGAGCTGCAGTACACCATGCTGCTGGCGGTGCTGGTGGGTTTGTCTGTGCTGATCCCGTTTGTCGGGGCCGCAGTGGTGACGATTCCCGTGGTCTTTGTCGCCTGGTTCCAGTGGGGATTCACCGGGGATTTCTTTGTGTTGGTTTCGGCGTATCTCATCATCCAGGTGCTTGACGGCAATCTGCTGGTGCCGATGCTTTTCTCAGAGGTGAATAACCTGCATCCTGTGGCGATTATCGCGGCGGTCCTGATTTTCGGCGGGTTGTGGGGGGTGTTGGGCCTCTTTTTTGCGATTCCGCTCGCGACGCTCGTGCATGCGGTGATCAACGCCTGGCCCCGCGAGGCCGAGGACCCGGTCTAGCGTCCTACCGCTGTCGAACTCTTCCTTGACCCGTTGTCTCGGTTCAGTATCATTTCCGCTATTGATTGAGAAGAATACACAAATTGTGTAGTGCAATGACGACTTCAAATCCTGTATTCGGAAAAGACCGGCCGAAAAAAAGCGGGATGACCGCGACGCCTTCAGAAGATCGGTCCCGGAGCTACGAGCGTTACCTTTTGCGGCGTGTGCTCGACGCGATGGGTTCGCCGCGTTTTGCGGTGGCGCTTTGGGACGGATTCAAAATCAGTCCGAAGGACGCCACGCCGGTTGCGACGGTTAACGTCCATAGCCGTTCAGCGCTCAACCAGTTACTGCGCCAGGGGGACATGGGCTTTGGTGACGCTTTTTCAAATGGCGGGATCTCGGTAGAAGGCGATCTCGTCGCGATGCTGGTGGCAGCGTTCACTGTGCCTGAACCGACGGGTATCGCTGCAGTAATGAAGAGCCTGCAGCAGCGCAAGCCCCGGGCAAATACAAAAGATGGTTCGCGCGAAAACATCCATCATCATTACGATATTGGTAACGACTTTTACCGCCTGTGGCTGGATAAGGAGATGCAGTACACCTGCGCCTATTTTCCTGAAGACGAGTTGACCATCGAGGCAGCCCAGCAGGCCAAGATGGATCATATCTGTCGCAAGCTGCAGTTGCGCCCGGGAGACCGCGTGGCCGAAGCCGGGTGTGGTTGGGGCGGGCTGGCGCGCCACATGGCGTTGAACTACGGGGCAACGGTTTCGTCGTGGAACGTTTCGGCCGAGCAGGTCCAGTATGCGACAGACCGTGCCAAGGCAGAGGGGTATGACGATCGCGTGACCTATGTGCTGGATGACTACCGCAACATCACGGGCGAGTACGACGCCTTTGTGTCGGTCGGCATGCTTGAGCACGTGGGGCTCGATAACTACACCGAGTTGGGCGGCGTGGTGGATCGATGTCTCACCCAAAACGGCCGCGCGCTTGTGCACACCATTGGCCGCAACCGCCCGAGACTGATGAACGCGTGGATCGAAAAACGTATTTTCCCCGGCGCTTACCCCCCGACGATCAAAGAAATGATGGAGATCTTCGAGCCCAATCGTTTTTCGGTGCTCGATGTTGAAAATCTGCGGCTGCACTACGCAAAAACACTCGCACACTGGCTGGCCCGGTACGATGCGTCTGACGAGCAGGTACAAGCAGAGTTTGGCGAGGATTTCGCCAGAGCGTGGCGGCTTTATCTGGCCGGTTCCCAGGCGGCGTTCCTTGCAGGGGGACTGCAGTTGTTCCAGGTGGTCTTCACGCGTGAACGCAACAACGAGCTTGCCGCCACGCGTCGCCATCTTTATTCCTGAGTACCTCTGAGTCACGTTGCGTGCGGCGGGTTTTTATCGCTTCGGGTATCAGCGAGGCGCAGTTGGTCCGCCAGATGCTAGAGACCGCCGGTGTCTGTGCTCAGGTGCTCAATGAGCATGCCTCAGGAGGTCTGGGAGAGTTGCCTGCCACCGAAGCCTGGCCTGAGATTTGGGTGGAGCGTGAGCACCAGTTGGCGCATGCGCAATCATTGATCCGCAATTACGAAAGCGCCTCCGATCAGACTGTTGACTGCGGAACGTGTTCGGAAACAAATCCGGTCACCTTCGAGATCTGCTGGCATTGCAGGGAGCCGCTGCCCCAACCGGGTTGAGCGCAGTAGGACGCCGCGGACCATGCGGGGGCGGTGTTTCAGTCTTTTCGCGCCGGGAACACAAAGGCACATGGTGTAAAATCCGCATCCTTTCAGGGCGGCATTCGCCAGACATGTGGGCCAAAAGTCTATGAATACTGATGTCCCGAAGCGATTTCGTAGCGGTCAGGCGTGGGGTCGGCTGGCACTGATGCTGATTTACTTTCTCGCGGTTTTCGAGATTGCGCTGCTGCTGGTAGGGCTCATGATGCTATTCCAGTTCTTCTATCGGCTGATCCAGGGGCAGGACGCAGAGCGACTACGGAGCTTCACCCAGGACCTCAACAGCTTCATTTACGCAGCACTGCAGTACGTCACCTTCAATACTGATGAGAAGCCCTTTCCTTTCTGTGATTGGCCCGCGCCCGGCAAGGCCGAAGACGGGCCAAATTACTACTGATCGATCCCTTTCTCCCGTTCCCTGAGTAGGGAGCCTAACCGGAATATCTCATGGAACCGCGCTATTCCCCGGAGCAACTCGAACCTGTTGTGCAGACCCATTGGGAAGAGCAGCAGAGTTTCCAGGTCGTTGAAGACCCGGCGCGGGAAAAGTTCTACTGCCTGTCCATGCTGCCGTATCCCTCGGGTCAACTGCACATGGGACATGTCCGCAACTACACGATTGGCGATGTGATGAGTCGCTATCAGAGGATGCTGGGGCGTAATGTCCTGCAGCCCATGGGCTGGGATGCATTCGGGCTGCCGGCCGAGAACGCGGCGATCCAGCGCGCGGTCCCGCCCGCAGAGTGGACCTATCAGAACATCGCCCATATGCGCGGGCAGTTGCAGCGGATGGGTTTCGCGTATGACTGGTCGCGGGAGGTAACGACCTGCAAGCCTGAGTACTATCGTTGGGAGCAGTGGTTCTTTACCCGGCTGGTCAAAAAAGGGCTCGCTTACCGCAAGAACGCTGTCGTCAATTGGGATCCGGTTGACCAAACCGTGCTGGCCAACGAGCAGGTGATCGATGGCAAGGGATGGCGCTCCGGCGCCGTAGTGGAAAAACGGGAAATTCCACAGTGGTTCATTCGGATTACGGCTTACGCCGATGAGTTGCTTGAGGAACTTGACCGCATGCCGGGCTGGCCGGATTCGGTGAAGACGATGCAGCGAAACTGGATCGGCCGTTCCAACGGCATCGAAGTCGATTTTGCCCTGGCAGCAGGCGGTGATCCCCTGCGGGTCTTCACGACCCGTCCGGATACGATCTTCGGTGCCACCTTTATGGCGGTAGCAGCCGATCACCCACTTGCCGTGGAGGCGGGTAAACGTGATGCCGGGATCCAGGCCTTTATTGAGGAGTGCGCCAGCGGCGGAGTCAGCGAAGCACAACTGGAATCGGTTGAGAAAAAAGGTGTGCCGCTGGGGATCGATGCAATCAACCCCTTAAGCGGAGAACACATTCCGGTGTGGGTCGCGAACTTTGTGCTGATGGGTTATGGCACGGGTGCGATCATGGCGGTACCGGCACACGATGAACGTGACCATGCTTTCGCCACCCGTTACGCCCTGCCCATCATTCAGGTGGTGGCCCCGGCAGAGGGTGACGCCGTTGATGTTTCCGAGGCGGCCTGGCCGGCCAAGGAGGCGACCGTCACCGTTAATTCCGGCGACTTCAGTGGACTGGATTTCAAAACCGCGTTCGACCGAATCGCCCAGCATATCGAAGACCGGGGCATTGGTGAGCGCAAAGTGAATTACCGCCTGCGGGACTGGGGTGTTTCCCGCCAGCGTTACTGGGGTTGCCCGGTGCCGGTGATTTACTGTCCAGACTGCGGGACGGTGCCGGTGCCTGATGAAGATCTGCCCGTGGTGTTGCCCGAGGACGTGACCTTCATGGGCGTCCAGTCGCCGATCAAGGCCGATCCCGAGTGGCGTAAGACGCGCTGCCCTGAATGCGGTCAGGATGCAGAACGGGAGACCGACACCTTTGATACGTTCGTGGAGTCGAGCTGGTATTACGCTCGCTACTGCACACCAAACGCAGAGGGCATGCTGGATCAGCGGGCTGATTACTGGCTGCCGGTCGATCACTATATCGGCGGTATCGAGCACGCGGTACTGCATCTGATGTACTTCCGTTTCTGGCACAAGCTGATGCGCGATCTGGATTTGGTCAGCAGCGACGAGCCGGCAACACAGCTGCTCTGTCAGGGGATGGTGCTGGCTGAGGCTTACTACCATGACAGTGCCGAGCAGGGCCGTGTTTGGGTGCGCCCGGATGAGGTGCAAGTCGAGAAGGACGGCAAGGGGAAGACCACCACCGCCCGGCGGATGAGCGATGGTGCACCACTAACGGCCACCGGCTGGACCACGATGTCCAAGTCGAAAAATAACGGCGTTGACCCTCAAAGTCTGGTTGACCGTTACGGCGCCGATACCGTGCGTCTGTTCACCATGTTTGCTTCTCCTCCGGATCAGGCGCTTGAGTGGAATGATGATGCCGTTGCGGGATCGCAGCGTTTTCTGCGCCGCCTGTGGACGCTGGTCCATACCCATCAGGCCATCCTCTGCGACGAGGCTAAAGCTGGCGCGGAGCTTGATGAAGCGGCTCGTGACCTGCGGCGTGTGTTTCATGGCGCGCTGCAGAAGATCAGTCGTGATATGGAGCGCCACCAGTTCAACACCGTGGTGGCAGCCTGTATGGAAAGCTTTAATGCACTCGACCGATTTGAGCATGGAAACGATCCCGGCCGGATTGGGGTCATGCGCGAGGTCCTCGGGATCCTGATCCGGGTGTTGGCCCCCATTACCCCGCACGTCTGTCATGTGCTTTGGGGCGAACTCAAGATCCCCGGTGATCTTCTGGATGCGCCCTGGCCCGAGGTGGATCAGGAGGCGCTGACTTCAGCTACGCAGATGCTGGCAGTCCAGATCAACGGCAAACTCCGCAGTCAGGTGGAGATCGATGCAGAGGCTGACGAAGATCGCATACGCGAGGCAGTGCTGGCGGATGAAAAGGTGGCGCGTCACGTCGGCGACAAGCCTGTGCGAAAAGTCATCGTGGTGCCCGGCAAACTGGTTAACGTGGTCGTTTGACGGCGGCAGCGGCTATGCCACGGCTGATGCATGGGGTTCAGCTGACTGGTCACGGGGGTCCGGAAAAACTTATCTGGAATGAAGCCATTCCGGTGCCGGCTCCTGCTGCGGGTGAAGTGCTAGTGCGGGTCCTAGCCGCCGGAGTCAACAACACCGATATCAATACCCGTGTCGGTTGGTACGCCAAGGAGGTGTCAGCCGCGACCAATGATGTAGAGGCTGAGATCGAAAGCGGCGGCTGGGGCGGTGCGCTGCGCTTTCCGCGTATTCAGGGCGGCGATCTGTGCGGGGAGGTCGTGTCTGTGGGGGCAGGGGTTTGTGGTTTTGAGCGCGGCATGCGCGTGACCTGTCCCATCAATCAGCCTATGCCGACGGCTGATAACCCGATGTACTTTGAGGCGCTCGGTTCCGAGCGCGACGGGGCCTTTGCTGAGTTCTGTTGTGTCTCCAGTGCGCAGCTTTACGACGTTAGCGATGCACCGCTTTCCGATACTGAAATCGGTGCCATGCCCTGCGCCTTCGGCACCGCCCTGAATCTTTTGGCCCGTGCCGGCGTTGCTGAGGGAGATCAGGTGCTGATTACCGGCGGTTCAGGCGGAGTGGGGCTTGCGGCGGCACAGCTGGCCCGCCAGCGTGGTGCCCACGTGACTGCGGTCAGTGCAAAGACCAAGGCGGATGCAGTGCTTGAGGCAGGCGCTGAGCAAGTGATTGGCCGCGACGAGTGGCCCCCGCAGGATCAGTTCTCGGTTGTCATTGATGTCGTCGGAGGAAGTGCGTTTTCCTCTCTGCTGGACGCTTTGCGCCCCGGAGGACGCCTGGCGACGTCGGGGGCGATCGCGGGACCGGTGGTAAGCACCGATCTCAGGACGGTTTACCTTAAAGACCTGACCATCTTTGGCTGCACTTACCAATCGCCGGAGAACTTTGCCGAATTGGTCAGCCTAATCCGCGCAGGTGCTATACGGCCTATGGTGTCGCAGACCTATCCGCTGCGCGAGATCGCCAGGGCGCAGTCGGATTTCATCTCAAAGCGCTACCCCGGAAAACTGGTGTTGCTGCCCTAGGACATTCTCGCCGGGCTTCGTCGGCTCGCTATAATTGACAGCCTTGACGCGAAAAAGCCTGACCCAATTTAATTTTGAGATGATGCGAACCCTGACAGCAATATTCCTATCAGCGCTATTGGTCGGTTGCGGCTTTCATTTGCGCGGCCAGGTGGAACTGGCCCCTGTGATGTCCTCTCCCTGGGTGACCGGGCAAGATCCCGCTCTTGTGGTGGATCTGCGCAACGCGCTGCGTCAAAGCGGGGTACAGCCGGTAAAGGATTCATCGTCGGCGACCGTGATCATTGATCTTGCCAGCGTGGATTACTCTCGGGCTGTGATATCGGTGGACAGCCAGGGAACGGCGACGGGCTACACGCTGAAGTACGAGGTGCTGTACCGCGTGGTCGATCGCAGCGGTCGGGTGCTTGTAGAGAATACCCCGCTCAGTTTCAGCCGCGATCTTCAGTACAGGAGTACTGAACTTTTGCAGAAGAAGCAGGAAGAAGAAGCGCTGAAAGTGTCCATGCGTCAGGAGATTGTGCGACGGATCATCCGCAGGCTGGACGGCGTCGCCTACCACCGGCAAGGCCCGGACACTCATCGTGTTGCCTTCGTGTAAGGCTTCCTGCTCTCGGCGGAGCATCGCTTGCGACTAGCGCCCCCGGCACTATCGGGCCGACTGCAAAAAGGCCTGGATAGCGCATACCTTCTGTTCGGGGCCGAGCCCTTGCTGGTTGAGGAAAGTGCCGAAGCTGTCCGCACCGCCGCCAGAAGCCAGGGCGTGGAAGAGATCCTTCGCTACACCGCGGGAGTCGATCTCGACTGGAAGCAGCTGCTGTCCGCGGGACAGGCGCTGTCACTTTTTGCCTCCAAACGCCTTCTGGAGATCCGCTTGCCGACGGGCAGGCCTGGTGACACCGGCGCTGAGGTCCTGATGGAATTTTTGAGTGATCCCGAGCGCACGGATCATCTGGTTGTCATTCTGGGCAAAGTGGACAAGGCCATTCAATCCAGCAAGTGGTTCAAGGCAATTGAATCTCAATCGACTGCGGTCGAAGCTCGTGCGGTGACACCACAGCAGTTGCCTGCATGGATTCGCGACCGACTGCGTGCCGAAGGGATCAAGGCGACCCCGGGGGCCATCGAGCGGCTGGCTTACTGTTCGGAAGGCAACCTGCTCTTTGCGGCTCAGGAGATCAGCAAATTGCCGCTGGTGCTTGACGGTGCCGAACTTGATGAAGCGGCTTTGGATGCGATGGCCAGTGACCAGGCGCGGTTTTCAGTTTTCCCGTTGGTTGATTCCGCGCTTGCGGGAAAGACGGCGGAATCCGTGCGGATGCTGCATGGGCTGCAGCGCGAGGGTTCGGAGGCCATTCTGGTTAACTGGGCTTTGGCCCGAGAAATCCGAAGCCTGTATCCCATGTCGCTGGAGATCGCTGCCGGCGCGGATAGAAAATCGGTTCTGCAGCGACACCGGGTGTGGCGCAGCAGAGCGTCTTGTATCTCATCGGCATTGAGTCGCCTGTCTGCAAAAGACTTTCAGGCACTTTTGCGACAGCTTGCCTATTCAGATCTGGTGCTAAAAGGTCAGCGCCAGGCTCCGGGGGGTATCTGGGCAGAACTGGAACGGGCCGTGCTGATGCTTTGTGGTATAAATGTGCTACAACGCAAAGATGCAGTAAACTACTGAAAATATGAGTAAAGTAGCTTCGATGCCTTCGGAAATACGCGACGCGATGGATGCTATCGGGGAACAGGCCCGTAGTGCTGGCCAAGTTATCGCGCGCACCCCAACTGGTGCGAAGAACAGGGCGCTTGAGGCTATGGCGCGGCAGATCGAAGGCGCCCGCGACCGTATCCTCGAGGCCAATGCAGCGGATCTTGAGGCGGCAAACAGGACGGGGCTTTCCTCAGCGCTGCTGGATCGACTTGAACTGACACCCGAGCGCGTCGGGGCGATGGCTGAGGGATTGGCCCAGATTGCCTCGTTGCCCGATCCGGTGGGCGAGATCAGCGATATGAGTCCGAGGCCCTCCGGGATTACCGTGGGCAAGATGCGGGTCCCGTTGGGCGTGATCGGCATCATTTATGAATCCCGCCCCAATGTGACTGCGGATGCCGCGGGGCTTTGTCTGAAGTCAGGCAATGCAGCGATCCTGCGTGGCGGTTCTGAGGCGCTTCACTCAAACGGTGCCATTGGCGACTGCCTGGCCCGGGGACTGGCAGAGGCCGGTTTGCCCGAGAGCGTTATCCAGGTGCTCAAAACCACCGATCGATCAGCCGTGAGTGCGATGCTGCAGAGCCCCCACTATCTTGATGTCATTGTGCCGCGCGGCGGCCGGGGACTTATCGAGAAAGTCAGTGCGGAATCGCAGGTGCCGGTGATCCGTCATCTGGACGGCAATTGCCATGTTTTTGTCGATGACCATGCTGACGTCGATAAAGCCGTCGAGATCGCCTTCAACGCCAAATGCCGGCGCTACGGCGTTTGCGGTGCGATGGAAACTTTACTGCTGGCGAGTTCCGTCGCTGCTGCGGTACTTGAACGGTTGCTGCCCCGCTATGTTGAGGCGGGTGTCGAACTGCGTGGATGTGCCCGGACCCGGGAGATGGTTCCGGGGTGTACCGGTGCTACCGAGTCAGACTGGGAGACAGAGTATCTCGCACCAGTCCTGGCAGTACGCATCGTCGACAGTCTGGATGAAGCCATTGCGCATATCGGCCGTTACGGGTCGGGACACACTGACGCGATTGTGACCAATGATCTGTCACGCAGCCAACGGTTTATTCGGGAAGTGGATTCGAGTTCCGTGATGGTGAACGCCTCTACACAGTTTGCTGATGGATTCGAATATGGGCTCGGCGCCGAGATCGGGATCAGTACTGATAGACTGCATGTCCGCGGGCCGGTAGGACTTGAAGGCCTTACCATTCAAAAGTACATCGTCTATGGCGACGGAACGACCCGTCCTTGACCTCAGCTGCTCTCCGTTTGTCGCCTGAGCCAGCCAATCCGCCGCTGCTGGTATTTGGAGGCACCTTCGACCCCGTCCACCTTGGCCACCTCGGTGCAGTTTCGGCACTTCGCGATGCGCTGCAGGTTGAGACGGTGATCTGGCTGCCCGCCGGCGAGCCCCCGCACCGGCTGCCCCCTGTGGCCAGCGCAGCACACCGACTGGCAATGCTGCAGCTCGCGCTGGCCGAGCAAGCGGATTGCGTAATCGATACTCGCGAACTCGAGCGCTCAGGACCCTCCTATACGGTACTCAGCCTTGAGGAACTCAGGGCAGAATATCCGGATCAGCCCTTGTGCCTGGCGTTGGGTCTGGATGCTGCGTTAGGGTTGACCAAATGGCATCGATGGCGGGACGTGTTGGCGCTTGCCGGCATCGCAGTGATGCGCAGGCCCGGTTGGTCGCTGCCAGAACCCCTGCCGCAATGGTGGCGTGACGCCCAGAACCATTCACGCGATTCTGTGCCGACCTCCGGGGGCTGGTTGCGGTTTGTGGACATTCCCCCAATCGATACAGCGGCTGCTCAGATCAGGGCAGACCTGATGAGCGGCAGATCTGTCGAGGCCAAAGTCCCTGCTGTGGTCGCACGTTATATCAAGGAACATGAGCTTTATGGAAAAAACACCCGAGACTGAACTGGACACGGTGAGGCGCTGGATTGTTGATGAGCTGGATGATGCCAAGGCCGTAGGCATTCTCGAACTTGATATCCGGTCGCTTACCCAGATTGCAGACTGGATGGTTGTTGCCAGCGGCACATCCACGCGCCATGTGCTGGCGCTCGCGGAGCGATTGCGGGCGGCCGGGGTAAGGCAGGGCGTCAAGCCCTCAGGGGTAGAGGGCGAAAGCGACGGCGAGTGGGTCTTGCTGGATTTTGGCGACCTCATCGTGCATCTGATGCTTCCGGCCACACGGGAGTTCTACGATCTGGAAGGCCTGTGGAATGAGCGTCTGGGTGCACAAGTGACACAGGCAAGAGAGCGCCAGGGCGAAGGCTGATACCGTGAGGATCCATCTGGTGGCCATCGGCAGACGGATGCCGCCGTGGATCAGCGATGGCTTCAGTGAGTATGCTCAGCGTCTGCGCTCGGGTGTCCGGCTTGAGCTGGTCGAAGTTGATACGCCCCGAAGAGGCCAGAACCCGGACCTCTCCCGCATTGTGCGTGAGGAGGGAGCAAGACTTTTGCAGGCCGCACCGTCCGGCGCCTACAGGATTGCCCTGGATCAATCCGGCCGCAGTTACGATTCCGAGTCGCTCGCACAGCAGCTGGAACAATGGATGACCTTCGGCCGCGATGTCGCCCTCATCGTCGGGGGGCCAGAGGGTTTGTCAGACGAAGTGCTGACTTCGGTGGACCAGTGCTGGTCATTGTCTCCGCTGACTCTGGCCCATCCTTTGGTCCGGATCGTTATTGCCGAGCAGCTGTATCGTGCCTACGCCATTTCCCGCGGCATGCCCTATCACCGCTCGGGCCGAGTCTCATGAGGCAAGGACTCTGTCTTGCGTCTCAGTCACCCCGGCGCGCAAAGCTGCTGCGCCAGGCAGGCTTTCATTTTTGGACATACGAGCCCAAAGTTGATGAGTCAGCGCTTCCGGACGAGGGACCGGCCGAACTCACTGAGCGGCTAAGTATCAAAAAAGCCGAGGCGGCGGTACGGGCCGCGGCCGTGGGCGGCGCGGAACCCGTCTGTCTGGGATCAGACACCGTAGTCGCGCTGGATGACACTATTCTTTGCAAACCGTCTGATAGCACCGATGCTTTCAGAATGCTGCAGCGCCTCTCCGGGCGGCGCCATGAAGTGGTCACCGCGGTGACGGTTGCGCAGGGAGACTGGCGCGAGTCGCGACGAGTGACAAGTACGGTAACATTCTCTCACTTGCCGGAAGAGGTCATCCGGGCCTACTGTGAAACGCCGGAGCCTTACGACAAGGCCGGAGCCTACGGGATCCAGGGCTTTGGCGGATCGTTCGTGATTTCCTTGTCTGGGAGTTATTCAGCGGTGATGGGTCTGCCCCTGTATGAGACCACGGAGCTTCTGGCGCTGGCAGGAATCCATCCGGTGTGGAAGGAGAGTCTGTGAAATGAGTGAAGAACTGCTGGTGAATGTCACGCCGCAGGAGACGCGGGTGGCCGTGGTGCAAAACGGGGGTCTGCAGGAACTGCACATCGAGCGAAGCCGCAGCCGCGGGATCGTCGCCAACATTTATAAAGGTAAAGTGGTGCGGGTCCTGCCCGGCATGCAGGCGGCTTTTGTCGATGTGGGTCTTGAGCGCACGGCCTTCCTGCATGCGGCCGACATGGTGCCACACCGCACGCAGTCGCCGGACGCCTCCGAGGCGGTTACCGACGAACCGAGTCCGGTTCCGTCCAGACCCGACATCACTGAGTTGGTTTCTGAGGGGCAGGAGATTGTTGTTCAGGTCGCCAAGGATCCGATCGGCACCAAAGGCGCTCGCCTGACCACTCAGCTGTCGATTCCGTCCCGCTATCTGGTATTGCTGCCGGGATCGGAGCATCGCGGTATCTCGCAGCGCATCCAGGATGTGGATGAACGGGATCGGCTGCTTCAGGCGCTGGATACGGCTCTAAAGCAGCGCCCAACCGAAGCCGGGTTTATTGTTCGCACAGCGGCCGATTCCCAGCACAGCGTTAACTTTGAAGCCGACCTCGAGTTTCTGCATCGCAGTTGGCAGCAGATCGAGCGCAAGATTGCCTCGGCACGCGCAGGCGAACTGATTCATGCGGACCTGCCGTTATCACTTCGGGTGATCCGGGATCTGGCGCGCGATGATGTGGAGAAGATCCGGGTCGATTCCCGTGAAACCTATGCGCTCATGCACCAGTTCGCGGTAGATCTGATGCCTCAACTGGCTGACTGTATTGAGATCTATCCCGGTGAGCGGCCGATTTTTGACCTTTATTCGATCGAGGATGAGATTCACCGGGCACTGAACCGTACGGTGGATCTCAAATCGGGTGGTTCGCTGGTGTTTGATCAGACTGAGGCCATGACCACGGTAGATGTGAATACAGGTCGGTTTGTCGGCAAACGCAATCTTGAGGAGACGCTGTTCAAAACCAACATGGAGGCTGCACAGGCGATTGCCCGGCAACTGCGGCTTCGGAATATCGGCGGCATCATTATCGTGGACTTCATCGATCTGGAAGATGAGGATCACCGCAGACAATTGATGGACGCGTTTGAGCGCGCCCTGGCGCGTGACCGGACCCGCTGCCATATCGCAGACATGTCGGTGCTGGGGTTGGTAGAGGTGACGCGTAAACGTACCCGTGAAAGTCTGGAGCGGGGCATGACTGAAACGTGCCCGCATTGCCAGGGGCGGGGAACCCAAAAAACAGCGCAGACGCTGTGTTACGAAATCTTTCGCGAGATCCTGCGCGAGGCGCGGGCCTTTGAGGCCAAAGGGTATCTGGTGATGGCCTCACAGACCGTTATCGATATGCTGCTCGATGAAGAGTCCACGGGCCTGGCGGATTTGCAGGAATTCATCGGTAAGCCAATTCGTCTGCAGGTCGAGCCAACGCAGAACCAGGAAAGTTACGACGTGGTGTTGATGTAGTTCCACCTGGCCGCCGGAACCGGGGCTCGCCAGAGTGATTCAACTCAGTCAGGGAATGTGACCAAAAGATGGATGAGGATACCGCCAAAGATACGCTCACCCTGGCTGCGGTGCAGATGACGTCAACCGCGGTGCTGGAAGATAATCTTGAGACGGCCCGTGCCTTTATTGATCAGGCATCAGCGGGCGGGGCAGACATCATCGCTTTGCCCGAAAACTTCTCATTAATGTCCGAAACCAAACACCAGCGTGACGACGCTGCCGAGCGCGTGAACGATGTCGAAGCCATGTTGAGCGCCGCGGCCTGCGACAACGGTGTCTTGATTGTCGGGGGATCCACACCGCTTCCTGCTCCCGATGGCCGCGTGACCAACACCTGCCTCGTTTTTGACGGTCACGGCCGGCGCATCGGGCGTTATGACAAGATTCATCTTTTTGATGTCAGCGTATCTAGCAGCGAGTCCTACAATGAGTCCCGACATATCGCGCCCGGGAGTGAGCCGCTGGCAGTTGATGCGCTGGGCCTGACGTTGGGAATCACGATCTGTTATGACCTTCGCTTTCCGGAACTGTACCGACGCCTTGCCGTCGCCGGTGCTGAGCTTTTCACAATTCCGTCTGCCTTTACGGTCCCAACGGGATGGGCGCACTGGCACACTTTGCTGCGTGCCCGCGCGATTGAGAATCTGGCGTGGGTCGTTGCACCCGCTCAAGTGGGTGAGCACACCAGCGGTCGGCAGACTTTCGGCCATAGTTTGATCATCGATCCCTGGGGAGCAATCGTGGCAGAATGTGCCGGCGGTCCCGGTGTCATTTTTGCCCAACTGGACCGGAACGATGCGGCACAGCGCCGCCAGCAGTTTCCAGCGCTGGCGCACCGGGTGCTTGATCGTTAGATCAGGCGTCTCGCATGTCCTACAAATTTTCCGAATTGCAGCCCGGCAGTTTCATTTACACCTTGCCGAACGCATTGGATGCTGACTTTTGCCGGGAGGTAATAGAACGGTTTGAATCTGCAGCCGATCTGCATCGCGAGGGCGCAATGGGCCCCAGCGGCACCGTCGACGAGAGTATCAAGCGCTCCACGGATCTTCGCATCACGGGATTGGCGCAGTGGCGTGACGTTGACGAAAGATTGCTCCGATCGCTGCAGCATGGCCTGTCTTTGCTGAGCGGGCTGCATCCTTTCTTTTCAAGCAATGCCTTTAAGGATATGGGTTATCAGCTGCAGCGCAGCGTACCCGGGGAGTTTTATCGTTGGCACGTTGACAGCGGGCCTGGC
>DLPX01000047.1:3698-58105 GCA_002477475.1 Proteobacteria bacterium UBA7447 | reverse complement strand
TTGGAGACAGCGAGAGGTTGGGAAACCAGCACTCAAATGCCGCTTTCCAGTCACTCTCTGAGAGTGCTCGGCCTTCCGATGCGACGTCTCTCACGTCTACTGTGCGCCAGCGTTTACCAGGTTCGGCACTAGACCAGGCAGTCAAGCCGCCACTATCAGGATCACGCACTACCACGGCAGGCATACCATCCCAGGAAAGCCAGCCAATTACGTTTTCTGAGGGAGGGTTTGACCAGCTAAGCATATTATTAAAGTCTACAACCTAACTACGGGGCAGTAGGCGTGGCGCAAAAGGCTCGGTTGAGGCTTGTAGATACAGATTGTATCCAACCGGCCTGGCTTCAGTCCCCAGTGTCAGTGCTAGAATCGGCGGTAATTTGACGGATTTTTGCTCTCCGGAAGTGCAAGGACGGTGCAACGCCTGAGATCAGGGTTTCTATGAACTGAAAAACCCTTTTTAATCAACGTTGCCGAGGTGGCGAAACTGGTAGACGCGCCAGACTCAAAATCTGGTGGTGGCAACACCGTGTCGGTTCGAGTCCGACCCTCGGTACCAATCTGGAGCAGACTTGACTTACGTCTCACAGGGACGGCGTTCTAAATTCGCGCTCACTGATCTGAGCAGCGCTCTCCTACCAACCGAGTGAGGAGCCGGATCGACGCGGATCTGCCGCGCCTTCCAACACCTGCGCCTTCGAATCGTAAAGAATGGCGCATACGGCACCGGCATGCCATTCCCAATCAGGCCAGAACGCGACGTCGTGACCACGCCTCGTTAACTCTGATCCGGTCGTCTCCGGGATACGGCCTTCTAGTTGCAGCAGGTTGGGTGAATAAGGGTGCGGCTCCGATGAGCGAGGAAAACTGAAAGTCGCGAACCGCGGTTGTTCTATCGCCTCAAGCAATCGATGACCAAAAACAAATGTATTGAGTAAGAACTGAAGCATCGCTTGCGGCTGAACATCATTCCCAGGGGAGCCAAACGGCAGCCACAGCCCATTCCCTTTAGCCGCGATCGCCGGATTCGGCGTCAGCCTCGGCCTCTTGCCGGGAGCCATGACCGAGGGAACAGTTGGATCTGTCCAGGACTGGCTCCCCCTTGAAGATGGCGCGAACCCTAATCCCGGAATAATCGGCGAGCTTGCCATGGCATCACTAGGGGTCGACGAAAAAATATTGCCGACTTCATCGACGACACAGATATATGAGGTGTCAATCTGCGTCGAGTCTCTGAATTCTTCTGATGATGCATCGTCTGCGTGAACGGAATGCGCCCCATAACCTGCGATAGTGCCTGGAGGCGGCATACCCGGAATTGCCCTCTCAAGCGCGATAAGTTTTCTGCGGGCGCAAAGATATTCCTCTGAGAGAAGCTGCTCCATTGGCACATCGACGAAATTGGGGTCGCCCACATAGCGATGCCTGTCGCTGAAACTAAGTTTGAGCGCCTCCGTTAATAGGTGAATATAGTCCGGCGAATTATGGGGATAACCGTCAATACCGAGCCCATCAACCAGTCGTAGCGATTGCGCTAGAACAGGCCCTTGACTCCAGGGGCCGCAAGTATAAACCTCAACATCCTTATAAGCGGACACCACCGCCGGTAGTACTTCAACCGCAAACTCTGCCAAATCATCTTCTCGCAGCCATCCATCATTATCACGGTGGTATTTAGTCATCGTGGCTGCGATATCTCCACGATAAAAGGCTTCTCGTGCCGCTAACAACCCCTCCTCCCGGTCGACATTGATGGCTGAGTCTTCTTGATCAGCCATGTACTGAATCGTCCGACCCAGATCTTCCTGGCGTAAAACCTCGCCGGGCCTTGGCGCCCTTCCCTGCGAAAAATAAATTCGGTCGTTCTCCGGCCAACGTCGAATGTCATCTTCATAGTTCGACAGCATTGCGCTGAGAAAATCGGAAACCGGAAAGCCTTCCTTCGCAAACCGGATTGACGCTTGACTCACTTCTGAAAATGACATCGAGCCCCAACGGCGCAAAGCAGTCAGCCAGGCATCTGGCGCAGCCGGCACGACGGTTCGCAGCAATCCCTCGGGAATGGCGCCCTGGTGCTCCTGGTTCAGTAACTCCAGAGAGGCACGTTTCGGCCATTTTCCCAGCCCGGTGATCGTCACCACTTGATCACCGTTCGCTGGCTTGATCATGATAGGTGCCACACCCCCTAAACCTACGAAGTCGCTTTGCACGACGCTCAGCACCAGACTCCCCGCCACTCCAGCATCAATGGCATTGCCACCAGCTTCCAGTATCTGAAATGCCGTCGTGGTGGCGAGGTGATGCCCTGAAGACACCATATGACGCGTACCGACAGCGCGATCGCGGTAGGGAACGGAACTCATGGCTTTCGGCAGGTGATCGTTTATCTCTAATTTCCGCCTGTGGGAGGGACGATTGGCTGGCCCGTTCGGGCAGTCAGGCCCCCATCCACGACAAGATGGGCTCCTGCCACGAACGAGGCGTCGTCTGAAGCCAGAAACGCGATACTTGATGCAACTTCTTCTGGCTGACCCATGCGCCCAATAGCGCACGCCTGGTCATAAGCGTCCTGAAAGCCGCCATCGGCTGGCAGCGTACTGATCATTCGCTTGGAAGCAATCGGTCCCGGACACACCGCATTCACACGGATCCCAAATGTACCGACCTCCCAGGCAAGACATTCCGTAAAGTTGATGATCGCCGCCTTTTGCGCGTTGTAGGCGGCCCATCCTGGGTCACCCCGCAATCCGGAAATCGAGGACATATTGACAATGCTGCCTTTGCCTTTTTCCACCATCTGCTGGACTGCCAACCGGCAACTGTTAATAGTGCTCTTTAGATTCAAGGCATAAAGTTCATCCCAATCGCTTGGCGCAAGCGCGGTGACATACCCGGCGCGGCTCCCCCCGGCAACATTGACGACAATGTCGACACCCCCGCTTTCTGCCAATACTTGTCGGTACACACTCTCAAGATCTGCCAACGCCGTTACATCGCCAACAAACGGGTTTACGGATAGTCCTTTGGCCTTGAGAGCATCCTGAGTCTGGCTGACATGGTTCGCGTCTCTATCCATCAGGTAGACCACCGCACCCTCGGAAGCAAGGCGCTCCACAGTCGCTGATCCAATTCCTCCGCCTCCGCCTGTAACCAGCGCTGTCCTATTTTTAAATCTCATATCGGTTCGATTCCATTTACTGGTTTATTCAACTGGGAGCATGCTCAGCCGCTTTCCGCCAAGCCCCTCTTCACTGCCGCGGGTCATGCTGAGTATATGGCTTGCGGCACGCCAAACCTTTCGTCAAGAGACTCCTCCCTGAGCCCAAGCCCCGCTCCCTTTGGAGGGGAAATCTTGCCATCCGGGAATACAACCACCCCTCCTGGCATTGCCGAGGCCTCCAACGGCGCCTGCAGATTACAGGATGCAATCAGCAGTTCTGGTTCAACACCAGCCGCAAGATGCAAGACCGCAGCCGCTCCTATACCTCCACACCACGGCCCGTCAACACGCACCCTGACACCGCCCTCAGCACAGCGGTTCAAAAGATACTGTGCAGTACTCAGCCCGCCAAGGTAGGCCGGCTTTATCGTAATCACACTAACTGCCTTCTCTCTGACCGCTTTCTCGGCATTCGCCATACTGCCCACGCACTGGTCTGCCATGACCCTCTGATGCGTCAGCTGCTCAACTTCGGCATTCTCCGAATAAGTTGCACAGGGCTCCTCCCAGATGATCCTCGGATCCTGGCAACCTGAGATGATCTCGCAAGCCTGGCTGACAGACCACTTTCCATTGGCGTCGGCCAGCAGCAACTCAACTGACGGGTGATGATCCAGAACCTGATGAATCCACGCGACATCATCCGCCCAGGACTGATTGGTGAGCTTCAGCTGTATGACCTTTGCGTCCTCAGTCTCTGACCTAAGCCGCTCTTTAAGCTCCTGTTGGTCAGATACTGATATGGAAAGATAAGGCGTCACACGGTGGCTACGTTTACCGTGCAGTATTGATGAGATCGTCTGGTTTTGCTGCTTGCCCTGCAAATCGTACCAGGTCGTTTCAAGCGCGAAAGCAACACTCGACCAGTGCGCCTCTCGAGCCCGGAACGCTTCTGCCCTATCCATAAGGTGGTCGATATTTTTCCCAACAAGCTCAGACAAGAAGACCTTCTCTGCCTGAATCACTTGTTCTTCGAGTTGCCGGGGCAGTGAGAAGGGAAAGACGACTTCCCCAAACCCCTTCCAGCCTCCCGTACCAAGAACCTGAAAGACCCGCCCGCGGATCGCACTTTTTTGGCATCGGGAGGTTGCATAGATCCCTTGTTTGAACCTTGCGACGCAATCCCAGACGTGGATTCGCTCAATGTGCATTTGCGTAAGATCGCGGACTCAGAAGCTTCGCCTTGGGCCCTTCGGTGTACGCTCAGTCAGAAGGGGCTGAGGAAGCTTCCATTCACCACTTTGACCGCACGTCCACCGATATCGACCCTCGACACATTGCCCGCCGAAATTGAAACAACACTGGCTATGTGACTCGGGCGGGCCAGCTCGACTCCCTGCGAGATCGATAGCGTCAGACTCCCTTCATTCGTGGAAGCAAGCCGGCCACGTTCATAAAGAAAACAACTGACTGAGCGGTTTGTAGTCCCTGATGCCGCTGACTCCAAAGACCCGATCGCAGGGCAAAATTCCCGACATCGAATTCCGTTTGACCAACCCTCTTTGCTTGGAGCAAATACAAAAATCGTATCTAACTCAGTTCGGCTACAGAATTCATGAATCTTATTCGCATCCGGCACGATTGACTCCAGGTCTGACAGATGCTTCATCGGCACCAACAAAGTCCGGAAATCTGTGACCGTTATTGCCCTTTCAAGATCACTGTCGAGCTTGCGCGGATCGATGTCCAAAACGGATCCTATCTCATCATCACCTGCAGACGCCGACGTAAACTGCGCCGGCGGCAAGGTCAAAAATATCTCGAGATGTTGGTCGCTAATCTGCTGGATCTTAATGTCAGCAAAGGCGTGCGGTGTATTCAATCGGATGCTCGCGATACGTGAGTCATCGAACGCCAGCAATCGGCTGTCCCGAAGCCAGGCTCCTAGAGCAATGGCCGCATGTCCGCACATTGGATACTCGGTCAGAGGAGAAAAAAACCTGGTCCTGATAATTTTTCCCGAGTTTGCTGTGATAAAGCAGGTGGCGGGTGCGCCCACCTCCCGGGCGATTTTCAACATCTCACTCTCTTTGAGATCAGCCGCTTGATCCACGATACCCGCCGCGCAACCCCCAAAGGGAGAGCTGGAAAACGCGTTATAGACGGCAAAATTATGCTCAGCCATGCCTGCAAAAGCCTACGGAATTGGGATCGGTCTCATTATATTTGCTGGATAATTTCAGGTTAGAAAGAAACTGGTACCGCTATCCCGGGTCAAAGTTTTGTGCTTCTTGGCTCGGCTTACGCGGTGCTATTATCACCTCATGATCTCCCTGACCCAAGTTGCGCTTCAGGCATGAACCTCGACCACGTCAATGTCTATGTGACAGACCTCGAGAATATGAGTCAGTTCTATCAGGACATATTGAAACTCAAGCCTGGGTATCGCCCCTCTTTCTCTGGCCCGCCCGGGAAATGGCTCTACGATGAGTCAGGGCACCCTGTTGTCCATCTGTCGACCACCTCAGCCGGTGCTAGAGCACCACGCCAGCATCTCGATCATATTGCCTTCCGCACAGACGACATAAATGGAGTCATCCGAGTACTGGATTCCAGAAAGATCAAATATGAGATCTACGAAGTCGTCGAGATCGATCTCATCCAGGTATTTTTTCATGATCCAGAGGGCGGGCGACTTGAGGTCAGTGCTGTAAAGAGGCCGTCGTAACGCTTCAAAAACTGATGGCCTGAGCCATTTCTTTTGGCCCGCTGAAATCCAGAGCCGCTCAAGGCTCTCGCCCCATGATCATGTCTGCGGCTTTTTCGGCGATCATCACGACAGTTGCGTGGGTGTTGCTGTTGACGATCGCCGGCATAACGGAGGCATCAACAACGCGCAAACCTTCAAGCCCAATGACTCGGCATTTAGAATCCACAACGCTGCTCTCATTGTTAGGCGATCCCATTGGGCAACTTGCTGACGAGTGGTGAGCGCACCCGGCGGAAAATGCCAACCACGCCTTGAGATCATCATCTGACTCGACAGCAGGCCCCGGTAACAATCTCTCCCCGCAAAATGCTTTAAATGCGGGTTGGCGGAACACGTCCTCCATATGCCGGATCGCGTAGACCAAGCGTTGCTGATCGTCTGGCTCCTCGAAGAGATTGAAACGTATTTCTGGGCCGATGCTCGGATCCGCGCTCTTTAACTGCACTCTACCCTTCGTTGAATATTTCTGAACTCCGATATGCGCTTGAAAACCATGATAGCGCCTCGGCTTCTGACTGACCGGCTCTGTCGCGCAAGGAGTGAAGATGACTTGAATATCAGGATACGGCTGGGCATCACTGCTTTTAAACAGAGCTCCTGCGACGAACGGACAAGTGCCGTAATATCCTCCGCCTCCCTGAAACCAGCGTAGTCCCTGCGCAATCTGGTTCCACGGTTTTGTCATATTGAGAATACTGACTGGCTCTTTACACGCGTATTGGAGCACGACGTCAATATGGTTCTGAAGGCCGTGGCCGACCGCCGGTAGATGATGAGCCGACTCCACTCCAACCTCACGAAGCCTGCCAGCATGCCCAACACCTGACTTCTGCAGGAGATGGGGCGTCCAGATCGCTCCCGCGCATACGATGACTTCAGCCTCCGCAAAAGCCCAATGGCTTTCAGAGTTTTGCTGATAGGCCACCGCAACCGCTCGTCCAGATTCAATCCGGAGCTTCTCCACTCTCGCATTTGATATGACCGTGAGATTCGATCGGCCCTGCGCCGGATAGAGATAGGCTGTTGCGGCGCTGACCCGCTGACCACCATTGATACTATGGTCGTAAGAGCCGAAGCCCTCCTGGGAAGCCCCGTTGAAATCTTCTGATAATCCGAATCCCGCTTCGACTCCGGAATCTATAAATGCGACATCTAACGGATTGACGGGTGTCGTTTTGAAAACACTGAGTGGCCCGTCACTACCCCGAAAGGAACTCAGCGGACCGTGATAGGTTTCTGATTTCCTGAAATAAGGAAGAACATCCTGATAGCCCCAGCCATCACAACCCTGTTCGGCCCACCTGTCGAATTCTGCTGGATTCCCCCTGATGTGAACCATGCCGTTGATGCTCGAGGATCCCCCGATGACTCTTCCACTGGGAACGTAAATCCGGCGGCCATCAAGTTGTGCCTCGGGCTCGGACCAGTTTTTCCAGCAGAATTTATCCGACTGGCTCAGCCGGTCCATTGCCGCCATAGGCATTCGCAAGCGCCAATGGTTGCTGAGGGCCCCGGCTTCCAGAAGCAGAACCGACCTATGGGGATCCGCTGAAAGGCGATTCGCCAGAACGCAGCCAGCTGCTCCCGCTCCCACGATGATGTAGTCAAACCGCTTGTTTGGGGTATCGGACATCGAATGAAAAACAGCCGGTTGGTCGCTGCTGAAAACTATTCAGAAAACTTGTAAAGCGATCCCGGCATCAAGTCGTGATGATTTTCCAGTAGGTGTCTTTGGAGCAGATCCGATCACCACGAAACGAAAAGATGTCAATCAGGCGTACATCGAATGCCCCAGTATCGTGAAAACAACCGGTCGCCCGAGAGGTGCACAAGACTTTATCCCCGCAGAAGTGTTCTTCGGATTCGCTCCACTCAATCGGCGCTTTGAGTCGCGCCGCCCTTTCGGCCACCATGCGGCATGCCGCCTCAAACCCGTGAAGCAGACGGCCGTCGGGGGCGTCCGGCCCCTCATAGTAACTCCATACGAAGTCTTCGGAGACCACGCCACTTCCACCTGCCAGGTCATAACTGTTGAGCGCCTGACCGAACTTCTGAAGCGCAGACTTTTGAGCAGTGTTGGAGTTTTTCATGTGAACGAGGTACCTCTTGGATACAGGGTAAAGAAAGGACAATACCCCAAAACCAACGGAGAGGTTGTCCGATAACCACAATCAAAAACTGTGTTCAGGGCCTGGAAACTGACGCGATCTAACGTCCTCGATAAAGGCCTGGACTGCGCCTGAGACAGACCCCGCCCCGTCTAAAAAGTTCTTGCTGAATTTCGGACTCTTTTGGGGATAGATACCAAGAAGATCATAGAGGACGAGAACCTGACCATCGGTATCCGGCCCGGCGCCGATTCCGATGGTGGGGATTGCGAGGTTTTGGGTAATCTCCTTGGCGAGACCCGAGGGCACTGCCTCAAGAACCAGCACAGAGGCCCCCGCGTCCTGCAGACTCTGCGCGTCCTGTCGAAGTTGGTCAGCGACCGACTCTTGACGCCCCTGCACACGAAAACCGCCCAACTGATTTACCGATTGAGGGGTTAATCCGAGATGGCCACATACGGGTACACCGCGATTCACCAAAAAAGCGACTGTCTCAGCCATGACTGCACCGCCTTCAATCTTGACCATATGCGCCTGGCCTTCACCCATGAGTCGCGCCGCACTATCGAAAGCACTTTGGGGATTCCCCTGAAAAGAGCCAAATGGCATGTCCGCAATAAGCAGGGCATTCTCACACCCACGCGCAACACATCGCGTGTGATACACCGCATCGTCTAGGCTCACCGGCAAGGTGTTCGGATGGCCCTGAATAACCATACCGAGGCTGTCCCCCACCAACAGGATCTCGACCCCCGCCCGATCAAGCATATGCGCAAAACTATAGTCATAAACCGTGAGGCAGCAAATACGCTCGCTCCTGGCCTTCATCGCAGACAACTTGGTAATTGTGATTGGTGACTTGCTTGCCATGGTCAGGAGAAGATCAAATACCGCTTGGGCCCGGACGCGGATTATGCCGAATCGCTTCCGCAGCGGCCATATTCCAGAAAAACTGTGTGTTATTAGGGTGCTAACCCTGATCCGGTGTCAGCACAAAACTCTGTCGACTACTATAATTTTAGTTCAACGTCCGTTTTCCCTTTCGGCTTTATGAAACTTCTCTTTGATTTTTTTCCGCTTATTCTGTTCTTCGGAGCTTACAAGTTTTACGACATCTACCTCGCTACTCTCGTAGCGATGGCTGCCTCCCTGGCCCAGGTTGTCTTTGTCAGAATTCGGCACGGAAAATTTGAAACGACCCACCTAGTCACGCTCTTTGTCATCCTGATTTTCGGCGGAATGACTTTGCTCTTTCGAGATGACATGTTCATCAAATGGAAGCCGACCATTGTCAACTGGATCTTTGCGGTGATCGTGCTGGGGAGTCAGTTCATCGGCAAACAAACCGTGCTGGAACGTCTTCTCGGAGGGCAGATGCAGATGCCTGCTGCGATCTGGAAAAAGGTCAACCTCTCCTGGGGTTTTTTCTTCTTTATTAGCGGACTGCTCAACGTCTACGTGGCTTTTTACTTCCGCCCTCACCTCGATGAACAGCTCCGAACGGACTTTTGGGTCAATTTCAAGGTCTTTGGTCTGCTCGGATTAACCCTCGCGTTCAGCATCATCCAGATGATGCTGGTCGCGCGATACATCACCACCAAGCCACCGGAGTCCTGAGATGGATACCCCCGAAGTGATTGTCAGCCGGCTGAGAGAACATCTGTCAGCCGAATCCGTTGAGATTGAGGATCAAAGCCATCTGCATGCAGGTCATGCCGGTGCTGCAGGTGGTGGAGGTCACTACGAGGTAACGATCGTGGCAAGTTGTTTTAAAGGACTCAATACCCTCGCCCGCCATCGCCTCGTGTACGAGGCGGTTGGCGAGCTGATGAAAAAGGAAATCCACGCGCTCAGCATTCAGGCATACAGCGCAGAAGAACTGTAGTCCATCCCGTGAAGCAATACCGCGACTCCGCAGGGCATACCTTCCTTTACTGGCTTGCTATTGCCGGACTGCTAGTCATCGGCGCAGCCCTCTTTATTCAATTTGGTCTTTTTGCACTGTTTTGGGAGCAGGACGCCAGTCGTCTGTCTCTTGTGATTCTCGCGGGTCTCGTAATCGCATCTGTCCACGCCGGTTATCGCTCATGGCTTATCGATAAGGAGTGTGAAAGTGCCCGGCATGTCGCTTCGTCAGGGACGGTGCCATCCGGTAATAACGCTTCATCTATCGCGCAGAATTATCACCATGCCGTTGCCCGTGCGATGGCGAACGGACGAAATGCAGCCGACCTTGTCAATCTCGGGACAGATCTCCAACAGCAGGTACGCGCCGGTCACGCAAGCGGCTGGTTTGTCGCAGATCTCATGATCAAACTGGGCCTGCTTGGGACCGTGGTTGGATTTATTTTCATGCTGAACTCAGTGGCGCAAATGGAAACCACCGATCTCAATGCGGCAAAGCTCATGCTCACGCAGATGAGTGGCGGCATGCGCATCGCGCTTTTCACGACGCTTGCCGGTCTCAGCAGCGGTCTGATTCTTGGAGTGCAGTATCAACTGCTGGATCGCGCCGCAGACCAACTCTTCGGCCTCATTGTCGCAGCGGTAGATACACAGGACTTTCGGGAATCCAAAACAACTCCTAACGCCAACCCATGATCAGAAGAACCGGGGGCTACACCACGGATCCGTTTGTGGATCTGCTGTTCAATGCGCTGCTCGGCTTCACGCTGCTATTCTTTGTTTCATTGGTCTATTTCAATCCCGAGGCTCGCCAGGGCAAAGTCAACCTAAAGGCCGAGTACATTATCTCGGTGACCTGGCCGGAAAGCCGCACCGATGATATCGACTTGTGGGTACGGGACCCGCTTGGAGAGATTGTCTCCTACCTGAAAAAAGATGCCGGCTGGCTCCATCTTGATCGCGATGACCAGGGCGCGGTCAATGATACAGTTGTCATCGAAGGCCGCGAGGTCGTGTATCCCATCAATCAGGAACTCGTCACACTGCGGGGACTGATCGACGGCGAATACACCGTGAATCTGTATTACTACGAAAAACGAGATCTTGAGCCCATTGAGGCTCTCGTCAAGATTGAGCGGATCAATCCGTCTGTCCAGACAGTCTTCGTTAAGCGCGTCGTGCTCTCCAAATCTGACGAGGAGCGCACTATTGTTCGTTTCACCCCGACCCGCGACGGCAGCATCATCAACGTGAACGAGCGCCAGGTGCGGCTCACGCCCTATCTGCTGGAGCCCGAGACGTGACCGGAAGCCTGTTTGTTCTGACAGTCACATATGTATTCGGTCTGTTCGTTCTGCTGCTGCTGCTGATTCGGTCGAGACTCTCGTTTGCCGCGCGAGCATCGGTGGTCCTGGCAGGGTCCGCCTTCTACGTGATACATTTTTTTTCACTGAATACGCTTCAGGGATGGCCCAGCCAATCATCGCTCCCGGAAGAATTTACGCTGCATGCGTGGCAGATTGAAGAACCCAACCCTGTCCAAGATCAAGCTGGCCGGATTTATCTTTGGGTGCAGGCGCAAGAATGGGAGGCGCCCCGTGCCTATGCGCTTCCTTACAGCAACGAACTGCACGACCGCCTGGACACAGCGCGGGCGCGTCATGACGAAGGTTACACGCAGCAAGGTCAGATTGACGGCAACGGCAGCGCAACATTTTCCGACGCGCCCCGGCGGCTACCCCTGAAAACAGGCTATTCATCAACTGTCACAAAAGACTAGCCGCGAAGATCCGCGCTCTGGAGACTTCTACATTACCGCAGCACGAAGTCGGCCGCCTCTGGAGCAGGTTGCACCCGGCCAACTTGCTTTCCGGCAACATTGAGGATTGCAGAACCGACAAGATCGGAAGATTGCTCTTTAGTTAAACAGCCAAGACCCGACAGGACTGCGCCCATCGCGCATTCCGCGGCCCGGGACGCTCCGTCATCTATCTTCAGGGCAATGCCCACCCCGATCTCGGGGACTGCGCCGCAGTACACGCCCTCCGCACCGGTCTTGACGATAAACGCACCCTTTCCTGCCTGCATGGCCCGAGTACACCATCGCTCACTCCCTGCCACCATGAATGGCTCACGCACCATCGCCCGATAGATCCTTTGGGCGGCTGCCTGGCGTTTAGAGTCAAGTCCCGTGCCAGTTGCAAAACGTGCAAAAGCCAGCGACACCGACTCAAGCGGTATCCCCGCTACGGGAATGCCGCACCCATCGATACCCCCGGGGGTGTTGTCCAGACTGAAATCGGCCATTTCACCAATAAGCCCAAGAACTGCCTGCTGTATCGGGTGCTCTTTCAAAATATACCCTTCAGTAACCAGTCCGAGATGCCTGGCAGAACTTAAAAACCCACAGTGCTTGCCCGAACAATTGTTATGGGCCGGCCCAGGTGAAAGATTTTCCTCAACGAGTGCCGCCCAGTCTGCTTCCCAGCGCGGAGCATGGGCGCCGCATTCAAGCGTCTCCTCCGCGAGTCCCAGGCGCGCCAGCCAGGCACGAACGGTGGAGACGTGCTCTGGCCCGCCGTTATGGGAAGCGCATGCAAGCGCCAATTCCACATCGCTCAAATTGAACGCCTCGGCCGCACCACTTTCTACGACGTAGATCGCCTGAATAGGCTTGATCGCAGAACGCGGATACACCAGCCTACCCGTATCACCGACGTTGAGCATAGTCTGACCATTCGCCCGCACGACGGCTATGGCGCCGCGGTGACGGCTCTCCACCATATTGCCGCGTGTCACTTCAACCAAAATGGGATTCATGCTCATAAAGAGGGATTAGATACTCAAAAAAGAATGAAGCAGTCATTTGCTCAGAGGTGACGATATACTACATTTGGTTCCAGGAAACGGCCAAAAGAAATGTCTCCCACTCGCATTAAGTGAAACAGACTCCGCTTCACGACCTGCACCTTGAGCTCGGCGCCAAGATGGTTCCGTTCGCAGGTTACGAAATGCCGGTTCACTACCCCACTGGCATCATCGCGGAGCATCTTAATGTCCGTACCCAAGCAGGCCTCTTTGATGTCTCTCACATGGGTCAGATCACGGTTACAGGAGAGGACGTGCCGAAGTGGCTCGAAACCCTGTTGCCCACAGATATCGTCGGTCTCAAAGAGGGCGCCCAGCGTTACAGTTTTTTCACAACAGAATCGGGGGGGATCCTGGATGACCTCATGGTTTATCGTCTTCTGGATGAATACTGCCTGCTCGTCAATGCGGCTAATAAAGATACCGACGTTGCATTCTTAGAAGAAAACGCAATCCCGGGTATTCAGGTCACCTTAAAAGAAGACCGGGCGCTCCTCGCACTGCAAGGTCCGCAAGCCGCAGCCGCGTTGGAGTCGATAGCTGTGGGCGCGACAAAGCTGGGCTTCATGCAAGCCGCACAGATCAAGGTCGCTGACCAACCTTGCTTCGTTACCCGTAGTGGCTACACCGGCGAAGATGGTTTTGAGATCTCGATCGACCAGAGTTTTGTCTCCAAACTCGCGAGCACGCTGCTGACTCTTGAGGGAGTTACTCCAGCCGGGCTCGGAGCACGTGATACCTCGCGATTGGAGGCAGGTCTTTGCCTGCACGGCAACGACATTGGCCCGGAGTTCTCGCCAATCGAGGCTGGGCTGCAATGGGCAATTCCTGCCTGCAGAAGATCAGGCGGGGAGCGTGCCGGGGGATTTCCCGGTGCCGAGCGTATCCTGTCAGAAATCGAACAAGGGGCCAGCCGAGTCCGGGTCGGCATCCGGCCAAAAGGCAAGGCTCCGGTCCGGGCGCACGCCCCTTTGCTCACGCCCGACGGAGTGCACGTCGGCCAAACGACAAGCGGGGGCTTTGGTCCAAGCCTGAGTGCCCCCATCGCCATGGCCTATGTTCCAGCGTCGCTGTCCGAGGCAGGAGGCGCGTTCGAGGCTCAGGTTAGAAACAAAACCCTGTCTGTCACCGCCTGTGATCTGCCTTTTGTGCCTCACCGTTACCACCGTTAACCGTAGGAGGAGAAAAAATATGACTGACTTGAAATTTACCGCCGAGCACGAGTGGGCGCGCCTCGAGGGAGATGTCGTCACCATTGGCATTACCGACTACGCACAAGACCAGTTGGGCGAACTGGTTTACGTTGAGCTGCCCGAAACCGGGATCCAGATCAGTGCAGGTCAGGAAGTCGTGGTGATCGAGTCCGTCAAGGCGGCGGGAGACATCAAATCCCCTGTCAACGGAACAATTATTGAGGTCAACGCCGCACTGGGCGACGAGCCTGAAAAAGTGAATGAGGACCCTACAGGAGAAGGCTGGTTCTACCGTGTTCGGGTGGAGTCGACGGGGGATCTTGATTTCCTGATGGACGAAACTGCCTATCAGGATCTCATCAGCAGTCTCGATTGAGCCAGGACCGGGAGGAAAAACGATGACGGAGCCTCACACCACGCTCACTGAGCTTGAGATGCACGGCGATTTCATCCGCCGGCATATCGGGCCCTCAGAGGCCGATATCGAAGCGATGCTTGCCGAGTTGGGATGTCGCAGTGTCGATGACCTGATTAATCAGGTCGTGCCCGCCAATATCATCAGCGAGCGTGAACTCGAGATGGACCCTCCAAGAAGCGAACGCGCCGCGAGTACGTACCTGCGTCACATGCGTCACCGAAACCAGGTCTTTGTGTCAATGATCGGCTGCGGATATCACGGCACTGTCATGCCACCCGTCATCCGTAGAAACGTATTCGAGAATCCTGACTGGTATACCGCCTACACACCTTACCAGGCCGAAGTCAGTCAGGGGCGGCTTGAGGTTCTGCTGAGCTTCCAGCAGATGATCTGTGACTTGACCGGAATGGAGCTTGCCAACGCCTCCCTGCTGGATGAGGCAACGGCCGGTGCGGAAGCAATGAGCATGTGCCGGCGCCTGTCAAAAGCAAAATCAAATGTATTCTTCGTTGATGATCGGGTCCACCCGCAGACGCTTGCAGTCATCAAAACCCGGGCAGGCTTTATGGGCTTCGAAATCCTAGTCGGCAATCCGGGGAATAACGGCCTGGTGGCACACGAGTGCATTGTGGACCTGTCGGGCATCCGGGAATCCTGCGGCATTACGGTAGAGGACGTTGCCAAACGGCTCATGGACTACGGTTTTCATGCGCCCACAATGTCATGGCCCGTCGCAGATTCGTTCATGATTGAGCCGACTGAAAGCGAGTCACGAGAGGAGCTCGACCGCTTCTGTGACGCGCTGATCTCCATCAGAGGTGAAATTGCCGAGATTGAATCAGGCCAGCAGGATCCTGAGAATAATCTTCTCAAGAATGCGCCTCACTCACTTCACTTGCTGACACTGGGAGGCTGGGATCGACGCTACCCCCTCGAAGTCGCCTTCTTTCCCTCTCCTGCCACTCGTCGGGATAAGTATTGGCCTCCGGTTGGACGCGTAGACAACGTCCAAGGTGATAAAACACTGGTCTGCAGTTGTCCGCCGATCGATTACTACGAAGAAGAAGTCCAGACACCGTGAGCAAATACGGAAGTGCCAACGCCGAACAGAAAGTGGCCCGGGTGCCAGTTAAGTTCGCCCCGACAGAACGTAGCGAGCGGCTCAAAAAGCCTGCCTGGATCCGCGCGCGTTTCCCAGGCACCCCTGAGGTCGCGCGTCTAAAGAAGATCCTTCGCGGACATGGACTGAACACTGTCTGCGAAGAAGCGAGCTGCCCTAATCTCGGTGAGTGTTTTGGCAACGGCACTGCCACCTTTATGATTCTCGGCGACGTCTGTACCCGCAGATGTCCTTTTTGTGACGTCGCTCATGGGCGACCTCAACCGGTAGATACAGGAGAGGCGATACGACTGGCTGACACGGTGCGCGAGATGGGTCTCAATTATGTCGTGGTGACCTCGGTAGATCGTGATGACCTGCGTGACGGCGGCGCACAGCATTTTGCCGACTGCATTGGAGCTTTAAGGGCTGCTTGTCCCCAGCTGGAAATCGAAATCCTCACGCCGGACTTCCGAACACGCGTCGAGAAAGCGCTGGATCTGCTTGCTACTCAATTACCAGATGTATTCAATCATAACCTCGAGACCGTGCCACGCCTCTATAAGCGCGTCAGGCCTGGTGCGAACTATCAGCACTCCCTTAATCTTCTGAAAGATTTCAAAAAACGGTTTCAGGACGTTCCCACCAAGTCCGGACTCATGCTGGGGTTGGGCGAAGAAATCAGCGAGGTTGAAGCTGTTATGCAGGATCTGCGCGATCACGGCGTCAGCCTGCTGACGCTTGGGCAGTATCTGCAGCCAACCCGACATCATCTGCCTGTCGAACGCTACGTCGACCCGCAGGAATTTAAGGCTCTTGCCAAAACAGGGTATGAGATGGGCTATTCCCATGTGGCCTCCGCCCCGATGGTGCGGTCGTCTTATCACGCAGATCAACAGGCCAAAGCCGCCAATCTGGCCTCATAAACACTAGAAACAAGGGCTCCTCAACCGTTTGCACCGCCTAAAGGCGGCAACCGACCGTTAACCCAAATCCCCTCGGGCCCGATTAATTCATATTTTTAAGTAAATTGGCTACAAATACACGGCTATATCTTGGTAAAGTTAAGGTAACACTTGCGATTTGGGTTTCCAATCACAGCGTTTACTGCCGTGAAACATTGGAAAGCGCAGGTGACCAACAACCTACACTCACCTAGTGAGGGAGGAAATGTAATGAGACAAAAAACGACTGCTGTTCTGTCGGCTGCCGCGCTGGTGCTCGGCATGGTCGGCACCGCGCAGGCGGGCACCCTGGAAGACGTACGGGACCGGGGCGTTCTCCGCTGTGTGGTGAGCACTGGCATCGCGGGCTTTGCCCAGCCAGACGCTAATGGTGTTTGGGGTGGTTTCGACGTCGACTTCTGTCGCGCAACGGCAGCCGCTGTACTGGGCGACGCCAGCAAGATCGAAGCCGTTACTTCTACGGGTAAAACCCGTTTCACCAAATTGAATGCCGGCGAAGGCGACGTGCTCTGGCGCAACACCACGATTACCTTCTCGCGTGACGTTAGCGTCAAGCTGCGTTTTCATGGCGTGAACTACTATGATGGACAGGGCTTCATGGTCAAAAAGGACCTTGGCGTGGGCAGCGCCAGCGAACTCGACGGCGCTTCAGTCTGCATTCAGACTGGCACCACCACCGAGCTCAACCTGGCTGACTACTTTTCATCCAACAACATGAATTATGAGCCGGTTCCCATCGAAACCAACGACGAAGCACGGCAGAACTACGAAGCCGGTCGCTGCGATGTGTACACCACAGACGCTTCTGGCCTGGCCTCGACACGTTCCGCGCTGCCGAATCCTGACGACCACATGGTGCTTCCGGAAATCATCTCCAAGGAGCCCCTAGGCCCGGCGACCCGCCACGGTGACGACCAGTGGTCCGATATCGTGACATGGGTTCTGAACGCCACCATCACGGCCGAGGAACTGGGCGTGACGATGGCTAACGTTGATGAAATGAAGGGCTCCAACAATCCTGAAGTCCGTCGCCTGCTGGGCGTTGACGGAAGTCAGGGCTCGGAACTGGGCCTTTCGGACGACTGGGCATACCAGATCATCAAGCAACTGGGTAACTACGGCGAAATCTTTGAGCGCAACATCGGCGTGAACACCCCTCTGGGTATTGCGCGCGGCCTGAACGCTCTGTGGACCGACGGTGGACTTATTTACTCACCGCCCTTCCGCTAGGCCGAAAACTGCTGTTTTTGTTGTATTTGATGTAGATGTGATGAGACCGGAGGCCCATCAGGGCCTCCGGTACTCTGCAGTCCTTAGACCGCATACTGCCTTTGGTTCACCGAATTCCACGCTGACGCAATGACCCAGCCCGCCCAGAGCACTTCGAACCCCCTGCTACAGCTTTGGCGTAACCAGGAGTCGCGCGGCGTCATCATTCAGATCGTCACCATGGTGGTGGTATTTGCCCTGCTGGCAGCCATTGCCCGTAACGTTGTCATTAATCTTGAAGCCGTCGGCAAAGAATTCAGTTTTGGATTTCTTCTTTGGCCCGCTGCCTACGATATCGGCTTTTCGCCGTTTCTCGAGTACACCAATCGGTCGACACATCTTCGTGCCGCGGTCGTCGGCTTACTGAATACACTGTTGATTGCATTCTGGGGATGCATTCTGGCGACGATGGTCGGATTTGTACTAGGCATCATGCGACTCTCCAGCAACTGGCTGGTCAGCAAACTCTCGTATGCGTTTGTGGAGTTCATGCGCAATGTTCCTATACTGATTCATATCCTTGCTATCTACGCGATCGTAGTCACATTGCTGCCGCCGGTTAAGAAAGCATTAAATGTCGGAGCCGATGCCTTTTTTCTTTCTAACCGGGGTTTTTATGTACCCTCCCCGGTATTTGAAGACGGGGCCACCCTAGTAGGGATCGTCCTTCTACTCAGTATTGCTCTCGTGTATTTTTTCAAACGCTGGGCAAGACGCCAGCAGGACGATACCGGAAAAATCTATCCAGTACTTTGGGTCTCGCTGGGCATACTGGTTGCATTGCCCGGGATCACGTTTATCGCGACAGGCATGCCGCTTTCCTGGGATGTTCCTGTGCTGAAAGGATTTAATTTCAAAGGCGGAATGGCGATCAAGCCTGAGTTTCTCGCGCTGTGGCTTGCGCTCTCACTCTATACGGCATGCTTTATCGCAGAGATTGTCCGAGCCGGCATTCTGGCCGTCAGTCATGGACAGACCGAGGCTGCGTTTGCGTTAGGCCTGCGACCCAACCGTGCCCTGCAGCTCATCATTATCCCTCAGGCACTACGCGTCATTGTGCCGCCGCTCTGCAGTCAGTACCTCAATCTTACGAAGAACTCGTCTCTTGCTATTGCCATCGGCTATATGGATATCACGGCAACACTCGGCGGAATCAGCCTCATGCAGACCGGGAAGGAAATGGAGACCATGCTCATCGTCATGGGGGTTTACCTCGTGATATCACTGCTCATATCGAGCTTTATGAACTGGTTCAATCACAGAATCAAACTGACCGAGCGCTAACCCGACCATGTCAGAGACTTCTACTACCCCGCGTTACGCGCCCGGCACGCATCCAGACTTGCCGCCCCCCAGGCGCACAACTGGCGCGTTGGGTTGGGTTCGAATGAATCTACTGTCCTCGCCGCTCAACGTGGCGTTGACGCTTCTTTCCATTTGGCTGCTCTGGACCATCCTGCCACCTTCTATCCATTGGCTGTTTACCGGGGCTATTTGGACAGCGGTCGACCGCAAAGAATGCTGGGCGCTAATGGACACCCCACGGGATGGTGCCTGCTGGGCGTTTATCCGCGGCAGTTTTGAACTCTTTGTTTACGGATGGTATCCCGAGCCCGAACGCTGGCGGGTCAACCTGACCTTTATCCTGTTTGTCGCGGCGATTGTGGGGGCGCTGCGGGAAAACATTCCAGGGAAGAAATATTGGCTGATCTTCGCAGCCGCCTATCCCTTTATCGCGGCTTGGCTGTTACTTGGCGGCTTTGGTCTTGAACCCGTTGGCACCAACAAGCTGGGCGGAATTCTGCTGACTCTGGTAGTAGCTGTCACTGGAATCTCATTCTCGCTGCCACTCGGGATCGCGTTGGCGCTTGGACGCCGATCAAATCTGCCCGCCTTGCGTGCCGTGTGCGTAATCTTTATCGAGTTTATCAGAGGGGTACCTCTGATTACCCTTCTGTTTGTCGCCTCAACCATGCTGACCTACTTCCTGCCGCCCGGCTCGACCTTTGATCTTCTGATGCGGGTGCTTATTATGGTGACACTGTTCGCATCCGCCTACATCGCTGAAGTGGTTCGCGGCGGATTGCAGGGGCTATCCAGCGGACAGTATGAGGCCGCCGATGCGCTGGGTCTAAGTTACTGGAAAGCCCATCGTCTCGTGATCCTGCCGCAGGCACTCAAGATTTCAATACCCGGCATCGTCAATACGTTTATCGGTTCCTATAAGGACTCAACGCTGGTGCTGATTATTGGCATGATGGATATCCTGGGCCTTGGAAGAGCCCGCCTGAATGACCCAGACTGGCTTGGTCTGGCACCCGAGCTCTATATCTTTATCGCCTTATTCTTCTTTATTAGCTGCTTTGCGATGTCCCGCTATTCATTGAACCTCGAAAAGAAGCTGCAGACAGATTATAAGTCCTGACCCACAACCCGGAACAACGCCATGAATCAGGAAGCCTCCGCATCCCCTATTGGGTCCCGTCCAAATGAGTCGGATTCCAAAATTATTTCAATTAAAAGCATGCATAAATGGTTCGGTGACTTTCACGTTCTGAAAGACATTCACCTGGAAGTCGCCAAGTCTGAAAAAATCGTTATCTGCGGGCCGTCAGGCTCAGGAAAATCCACGCTGATTCGATGCATTAACCGGCTCGAGGAGCATCAACAGGGCTCGATCATTGTTGATGGCACCGAACTGACCCAGGACCTCAAAAACATTGAAATCATCCGGTCTGAGGTGGGCATGGTCTTTCAGCAATTCAATCTCTTCCCCCATCTGAGTGTTCTCGATAACGTCACCCTTGCGCCGATTTGGGTACGCAAACTTCCTCGGGCAGAAGCCGAAGAACAAGCCATGCAGTACCTTGAGCGGGTAAAAATTCCAGAGCAGGCTTCAAAATATCCCGGTCAACTGTCAGGCGGCCAGCAGCAGCGTGTCGCTATTGCGCGCTCCCTATGCATGAACCCCCGGATCATGTTGTTTGATGAGCCGACCTCGGCCCTGGATCCCGAAATGATCAAGGAAGTGCTTGATGTGATGACCGAGCTTGCCGATAGCGGCATGACCATGCTGGTTGTGACCCATGAAATGGGTTTTGCAACTGCCGTTGCGGATCGGGTGATCTTCATGGACGAAGGAGAGATAATCGAGGAAAAACCGCCCAAAGAGTTCTTCGAAAGCCCGGAGCACGATCGCACCAAACTCTTCTTGAGTCAGATTCTTCATCACTGACTTTGGCCCCTTGGGATCTGAGAACCGCCTCTGCCATGCAATCGGTTGGGGTTCTCTCTGGGACCGCGCCGGCAACAAGAGTAATTTTCAAACGTTCAACACATGATGGCGCGAAGCGCGACTACAGGTTCTGTATAGGCCGCATCTGTTCTGAAGTTTTTTTTCGTGAAGCTTCAAGAAATTTAGCATGAACCTCTGTGCCATCAATCGGCGCGTTCCCGACCTTTCTATACGAATACGATTGAGTTTCTCTCTCGATTGAGCACTCAATTAAAGGTGTCTTGAGCGAGAAGCTAGCTTGTTATCGGCTCAAGGAACCGTCGACCCTCGCGGAAAAAAGTATCCAAGATTTTTACTTATGCGAAGTCGTAACTAATACAAGACTACGGAGGGGAGAAAAGATTCGTTAACGGCGGAGTTTTCTACACCAGACGAGAATCCATCGCCGCTGACGAATGAAGGTCAGGCTGCTCAGTGGGCCAAACCACCTTGACCCACTGAGACCGCCCTTAGGTTTTATAACCGAAACAACCCTTGCTTAACAGTCTTCCATACACCGTGTCGCCGCAGTATCTGGACGATCGTCGACGATAAACGCGTCCCGAACGGGCATCTGAATTGCGGTCAGAGACGCAGCATCCAGTACCGCATCTTGGGGGATGAATTCATTTAACGCGTAAATATATGCGGTCAGTGCGTAGACCTCATCATTCGACAGGGACTGAGGTGCATTCATCGGCATTGCGCGACGTATATAGTCGAACAAAATCGGCGCATAAGGATAGCCGCCACCGGTCAAAGGCCGTTTGCCACCAACCATCGAACCATACACCGAACCTCCGGCTGCATCAACGCCATGGCAGGCAACGCATTGCACTTCATACAATGCCTTGCCCTGCGCAACAGAACCAGATCCGGAGGGCAGGCCCTTGCCGGTCGCTGTCTGAATGTCGATATCCCACGCCGCAATGTCCGCTTCAGTAATCGGTGTACCAAAGCTTACGGCAGGCTTGGAACTGCCTGCAAAAGCGGCAGAGAAAGACAAGGCGAGCGCTAACCCACCGGCTATAGTAATTTTATGCAATTGCATTTGTTACCTCCCCGTTTGTGTCAATGGCCCAGGGAAAGATCCCGTTATGATGCTGGACAAAACCAGCGATGCGCCGATTCGCGGCCAGCTCGGCGACGGTCGGTTGTACATAACCGGTGCTGTCCACTGCGCGACTTGCGATTTTTGCCGGACCCCCGTCCCAGTTCCAACGGTAACGGAACCTTGTCAGACACTTATTCAGCACTGGCCCCTCTAGATCCGCGGTACGCCACGTGCGTCCCCCATCGGTCGTAATATCCACAGCCTTGATAGTGCCGTTGCCGGACCAGGCGAAACCCTGAAGCTCATAGAGCCCCGGACCCTGCATCTGCATCCCTCCTGATGGATTCGTGATGACGGATTTACACTCCATCTCCATTGAGAACTGACGAAACTTGCCCTCAGGCATGGGGTCGGTATAGCGCGCGGTCTCACTTCGCAGGTGCCATGGTTGATCGGAAACCTTGATTCGTCGCAGCCACTTTACCGAAGTATTTCCTTCCCATCCCGGAATAAAGGCTCTCAAAGGGTAACCATTCTCCGGACGTAGCATCTCCCCGCCCGACGCGAAAACAAGCATTACATCATCAAGCGCCTTGTCAAGCGGGATACTCCGCGCATGCGCGGAACCGTCGGCTCCTTCGAACAACAACCATTTGGCGCCGGATTCAAGGCCGACCTCGTCCAGTAACCACGACACTGGAACTCCGGTGAACTGGGAACACGACAGTAAGCCATGGGTCTGTTGAACTGTTTTTGATTTCACAGCCAACCAGTCGGTCAATCCATTTCCCGAGCACTCCATAAAGTGGAACCTAGAAATAGACGGGTAGCGCATCAGATTATCCATCGTGTACCGCATCGGCTGGCGAACCATGCCGTGGATGACAAGCTCATGCGTATCGGGATCAATGTCGGGGATTCCCGCGTGATGCCGTTCGAAGATGAGTCCGTTCGGCGTCACGATTCCGTGCTGGTGCTGAATCGGTGTCATGCTCCAGTCGGAATAATTCTGCTTGTTGACATACACATCAGTACGGTTTCGAGTAACGTGCCCCTCATACTTCGAGGGCATACCATAGCCTTGTGGCACGGTAGTGCGACCCATCGACTTCGATGACGGCTGAACTTCTAACGGACTTGCTACAGCTCCGGTGGTGGACGCGACGGTCGCTGCCGCAACCGCGGAAGCGGCGCCCGTTAAGAACGACCTTCGGGTGGTGGTTTTAAGAGCTCCCTCTTCCCGCGCCATTCCTTCCGAATACTTTTCAGGGGAACTTCGTGAGATGGGTTGCAAGACTTGCTTTTCGGTCATAACTCCTCCTGTAAGTTGTTAGCCAAAGCGAAACAAAAGATTGATCGACCTAATTTACGTTATTTTTTTAGCAAACAATCTTTTGGGTAAATACAAATTAACCCTTTTTTTTCATAATACAAATCGATATTGCACATTGGTTAATAGTTTTAACGTATATGGAAATTAATTGCTAGCCTTGAACATTTAGACAATCATTTCATAGTTTAAACTAATTCCAGAAGACCTCAGCCGCTGGCACAATGGAATCACTCGGCTGTCGGGCCAGAGGAGGCAACTGATGGAGCAGGTACTCGCGTTGGAGCGGGCTAAAGACCCTAGAAGAAGAAACATTCCTCTTGTTGTTAGAATGAAACTCGATCTGACCGGGGCGGATATACACCTCTCGGATTGGCGCGCTGTTAGTGAAAATGATCGTCAGATTCTGATCGATACCCCAGTGACGGGCTCAAGTGGCAGTGAGCGCTTCTCTACAGTTCTCAGTGAGATTCTGGCATCAGCTGGCCGAGAGGCAATGCCACTCTCTGAACCAGCCACAGCCGATAGTACTCTTTGGCTAAATGAAGCAGAACCTCTGGAAATTACTGCGTTCAGAGAAGAAGCATGTGTCCAGGCGAATTGGGCGGATCTGCCTCGCTTTGAGCGCTATCTTCTGTGTCATGCAGCTCGTAAAGAGGACCACGCACTCTTAAGGACAATTGCTTCGGACACAAATTCACTTGCGGTCAGCGATTCGTGAGGAATTGGCGAACCTGTATCGCCGTTCTGTTTTTTTGGAGCACTGGCCCCTTTTACTCGGTTCCGGCTTTTGCCAACGGACCTATTGTAGCGGCTGCGGCCAGTATCCGGCCTGCACTAGAGGAACTATCGGCCCGCTATAACCAGGTCACAGGGCAATCCGTCCGACTGGTTTTTGGCTCATCGGGCACATTGGCCAATCAGATTGTGAATGGCGCCCCTTATGCACTTTTTCTGTCGGCAAACACTGCTTACGTCCAATGGCTGGTCGACCTCGGCTTCACTCAAGGGGTACCGGTGACTTATGCGAGCGGTGTGCTGGCACTATATAGTCGTCCCGGGCTACTTGGTCAGACTGAAAATCCATTGTTAGCACTTGGCAATGCCCTCGAAGGCGGCACTATCAAACGTCTGGTTATTGCCAACCCAGAGTATGCGCCCTACGGGAGCGCCGCGAGGGCCGCTTTAGAGCATGCCGGCACCTGGGTTCAAGCAAAGCAGGTACTTCTCGTGGCTGCCAACGCAGGGCAGGCAGTCCAATACGCCCTTGAGGGGGATGTTGATGTGGCGTTCGTACCGATGCCGCTGGCGCGACTAGCAGAACTGCAAAAGACCGGACATCTTCAGGCACTGCCCAGCGAGGCTTTTCCGAACGTTGAACTAGATCAGCAAATGGTCCTCTTACCCGACGCTGACCAAAAAACCCAGGAGTTTTTTGCGTATCTCCAGTCGATTGATTCCCGCGAGATTTTCAGTCGCCATGGCTTGGGCGCCCCCGCGTTAATTAGTCCAAACCTACAACACTAGCCCTTAAGCCACCCTAACCCAAAGATGGATTGGAACGCATTTAATCTGTCGCTACAGCTCGCGGCGTGGACGCTCGCATTGCTGCTGCCGATCGGGGTAGTGACGGGCCGTTGGCTAGCAAGGACCCAGACCCTAGCACGGCCCTGGCTACAGGCATTTTTCGCACTGCCACTTGTGCTTCCGCCCACGGTAGTTGGCTACTACCTTCTGATATTCACAGGCACACGATCGCCCTTAGGGGAGTTAATCATGTCCTGGTTCGGCGTGTCTTTGGTGTTCAGTTTTCCCGGTCTCGTGGTGGCCTCAATATTGGTTAACCTGCCTTTCGCCATTCTGCCGGTGCAACGGGCCTTTGAGGTAGTCTCCAGCGAACTTTACGATGCTGCCGCGTGCTGTGCCATGACACCCTGGCAGACGTTCACACGAGTCGAGATGCCGCTAGCCTGGCCGGGTGTGTTGTCGGCGGCAGTGCTAACGCTGGGGCACACACTCGGGGAATTTGGAGTCGTACTGATGGTCGGCGGAAATATTCCCGGAGAGACTCGCACTTTATCTATCGCGATATTTGATCGCGTCCAAGCTTTTGATCCGCTTGCCGCAGGTCAGATGGCCGGCTTTTTGCTGCTGATCTCGCTAGTAACGGTAGCACTCGGCTATGGGGTTCTGGAAAAGCGTGACCAACGAAAGCGCAGGAGCGCCTGATGTTGTCGATCCGGATTGAGAACAATACCCCTGCCCTAAAAGTCGACTTCAGGCTCCCCATGGGTACCCTTTCCGCTATTGTTGGCCCCTCTGGAAGCGGGAAGACTAGCGTGCTCCGTGCGGTAGCAGGGCTATTGGCCCCCAGTCACTCGTTGATAAGTTTCGATAACGATATATGGACAGACACAGAAACACGATACTTCAGGCCTTGTTATCAGCGGCCATTAGGTTTTGTCACTCAATCATTTGGACTGTTTCCACACCTCACCGCCGCTGAAAACGTGGGAGCGGCCCTGACCCATCTGCCGAGGCGCGAGCGAGGTCTTGAGGCGCAGCGCTTTCTTGAGCTGGTCGGAATCGGCGGCTTGGCCGATCGCCGACCCAGCGAACTGTCTGGGGGCCAGAGTCAACGGGTCGCTATGGCGCGCGCGCTTGCCAGAAAACCGAGGCTGCTTCTGCTTGATGAGCCGTTCTCAGCACTTGACCATAGCACCCGCAAGCGTCTCCGCGTCGAGCTTAAGCGTCTGCAGGACGCTCTTGCTATGACTGTGCTTTTTGTTACTCATGATCTCGACGAAGCGGCCGAGTTATCGCAAACCATGGTCTTGTTGCGCCGCGGTCAGGTGGTGCAACAGGGGCCAACACGAGAGTTATTACGAAGGCCATCCACCGTGGAGGCCGCTCGCCTGATGAATTTTGCCAATCTTGCGAAGGCCGAATGGGTGGACTCGGATTCGTCGGGAATCACACTACGCTGGGGTGATGTCTTGTTGAAGGCTGAGACAGGACCGAAGTCTCCGCCTGAAGGTCCAATTTACTGGACGATTCGAACAACCGATGTTTTCCTGGTAAAAGACGGCCACCCTGACGAATCCAGTCTCGGCACAATTTTGTCAGCCGATGTTACGGAGATAATAGAGATGGGAAGTTCAGTTCTGGTCTCTGTAATCGCCGCCAGAGGCGGGGGGGAGTTACTGCGACTGCGACTTCGCCCTGGCGCACTCCATCGCCACAATGTGTCTAAGGGGTCCCAAATTCGAATCGCCTTAAACGCGCAATCACTCGTCCTACTTCAGTCTTAAACTGTGTGCCTGTTGAATCTCTAAGGGACTTCTCAGCCTGTTTCAGATCATGAATCGCTCATCGGCGTTGCGGATGCGAATTGCCATCGCCGGCGTTCAGGCGACTATGCAGCAGACTGTTGCGCGGAAAATGCGCTAACAAAAATTCCATCTGGTCAGCCAGGATCCGTCGGCCCGAGAGATAAATGTACTCGGCGTGTGTTGGCACAAAAGGCACCGCCAAAAGCTGCATTCCGGCTTCTTCGGGCGTGCGACTCCCCTTGTGGTGATTGCATCGTTTGCATGCAGTGACGACATTCTGCCAAACGTCCCTGCCACCTTTGCTGAGGGGTTCTACGTGGTCGCGAGACAGATCCGTATTTCTGAATTGATCCCCGCAATAAAGGCACAAATTGGCATCGCGCCGAAACAGGGTACTGTTGTTCAGTGGAGGAGCATAACTCGGCAAGCGCTTAAGATACGCACGGGACTGGCCGGCGGTGCAGATAATGGAGTGGATCGCGAGGGTACTTTGCTCTCCCGACCGCGCGTTTATCCCGCCGTGCACGTGATAAAGCACCGAACCCATTGGGTAAAGAATCTGATCAAGACAGTGAAGCCGAACGGCTTCTTCAAAGCCGATCCACTCAATCGGCATCCCGGCTACGTCGGTTCGCAGCACCCTAAGACTGGCGTCGATCATTGCTCCTCCGGTTTGGATTAGGGCTACTGTGCGGTAATTTCCCGCCTCGATCAACCGTTAATTCAACTCAAGGAATATCGTCTCTAAAAGACTCCCGTATTACAAGACCTGGAGTCCCTGGCCGAGCCATGGGAATTCATCTTAGCTAAACCTAAAACCGGCCTTACCCTTCCTGCAATCGTGGCACGGGAGCCTCGTCTATCGGGAGATGTATCACTGCCGCAACCAGTCCCATCAGGATCCCTGCTTGCCACATCAGGTCATATGACCCCGTCGTGTCGTGAATAAAACCGCCTAACCATACTCCAATAAAACTGCCGATCTGATGGCTCAGAAATACAAACCCGAAAAGCGTCGCCATGTAGCGAATTCCAAAAACCTGGGCAACGAGCCCCGCTGTTAAGGGCACAGTAGATAGCCACAGAATCCCCATCGCTGCTGCAAAAACATAGATCACCTCGGTCGTCTTCGGCGAGATAAGAAATATCGCCAGGACCAGTGCACGCAAAGCATAGATCCCGCTTAGACCAATTTTCTTACTGTACCTTTGGCCGAAGGCACCGGAGAGCAACGAACCCAGAATATTGAATATCCCGATCAGCGAAATCGCAACCGCACCCACCATCGGCGCAAGATCAAGATCCGCGACGTAGATCGGAAGATGCACGGTAATAAAAGCCACATGAAAGCCACAGACGAAAAAACCTGCGGTTAACAATAAAAATCCCCGATTTGCAAATGCCTCGCGGATCGCTCCGCCGCTGCCCGAGTGCACAACGTTCTCGTTTCTCACCCGGGGATCGCTCGGCAAAGTGAACGCAAGCGGCAGAATGAGGCATACCGAGATTGCAGTCACGATCAGTGCAGTCGGCCAACCATAGCCGCCGATCACTCCCTGAGTGATCGGCGAGTACAAAACCTGTCCCACTGAACCTGCCGCCGTACACAAGCCGATAACGAAAGTTCGACGCTCCATTCCCACGACACGCAGAATGGCGGCTGTTGCCAACGAAAACGCGGTAAACGCAACGCCCGTGCCAACAAGCACTCCGCCCGTCAAATGAAGCGTCAAGGTCGTGTCAATCAGCGTCACGCCGAAGGTCCCAACCGCATACACCAATGCGCCGATTCCGATTACCCACACTGGGCCGAAGCGGTCGGCCAGCATGCCCGCGAGCGGAAGACACAAACCCCAGAAGAGATTCTGCAACGCCATGGCCAACGCAAAATCCTCTCGGGACCAACCAAATTCTTCTGTGATGGGTCCGAGATAAACTCCGTAACTAGATCGCGCTCCGAAACCGATTAGAGAGATAAGGCAGCCGCCAAGCAGGACAACCAAGGGCGTCTGCCACGGCTTGATAGTTAAACGATAGTCGGTCGATTCCATAGCTTTTGGTGATTCCTGGATGCGGGAGGGACAGGTCTGTCTTCGAGCAATCATAACTGTGGAGGGCGGGTTCAGTCATTACCCAACGGGACGATATAATTCAGAAAGACAAGCATGTGATCATGCAAATACCAACAAAGCTTTATGGACACTTTCCCAATTGACTACCCACGCGTAGTGGAAGCCTTTGAGTTCCTCCAGGACTGGGACGCCCGCTACCAGTTCATCACCGAACTGGGGGAGAAGCTCCCGCCCTATCCGGATGAGGAACGGATTGACCTCTATCATGTTCCAGAATGCATGAGCACGGTCTATATCCGCGCTATTCGAGATAATGAAGGCTTGTTCACATTTCATGGGGACTGCGATACGTCAACCGTAAAGGGCGTCGTCGCCATCCTGCTGGGCATGTTTAATGGCAGGACTGCATCAGAGATCGATGAATTCGATGCCGATGCCGAATTTGAAAAACTAGGGCTCTTTGAGCATCTGAGTCCCAGCCGTCATGTCGGCGTTTATGCCATGGTGCAACGGGTTAAACGACAAGTCAGCGCCATTGAAGAAAGTCACGTTTAGGGCTTTCCTCAATATCTGCGCAGGCCAAGCTGGACCGCGCTGACGGCTAAGCGCGCCTCTGGTTAGCGACAAGTCATTGCCAACGTCTAAATCAGTACCGTCTTACCCATCCCGGCCCACAAAACTATCGCGGTGCCCTTCCGGCTTTATTGGGCCGCAGGATTCGGCGAGCAATCAAATTTGCAGGAGCGGCCAGCATCTAACCGCGTCGCCCATCTAGCGCCTGGCTCGCGTCAAAAACCTAGTTAATGGACTCGATCGTTGGTAATTCACCGCGTTTGCGGCGTTCAACCAGTGTATCCAGCCAGTCCGGGTCCATCTCTGGAACGGAAGACAACAACAACTCAGTATAGGCTTCGTGGGGAGGGGAAAGAATCTCCGCCTTTGGTCCCTGCTCTACCACTCTGCCCTGATGCATCACCACAATACTGTCCGCGATTGCCTTCACCGTAGCAAGATCATGGGTAATGAATAGATAGGAGACGCCCAACTGGTTCTGCAGGTCCTGCAGAAGTTCCAGAATCCCTTCTGCGACAAGTTGGTCAAGGGCCGAAGTTACCTCATCGCAGATAATGAGATCAGGCTCCGCTGCCAGCGCTCGGGCGATACAAATTCTCTGTTTTTCGCCCCCAGAGAGTTGTGCGGGATAGCGGTCTGCATAATCCGTCGGCAGTTCAATCTGCTCAAGCAACCGGTTGATCTTGGTTGCTTTCTCAACCCCCTTCAAACCCAAATAGAACTCCAACGGCCGACCGACGATTTCGGCGATCTTCTGCCGGGGATTAAGCGCCACGTCCGGCATCTGATAAATCATCTGAATGGACCGCAACTGTTCACGTCCCCGATTCGCCAGCGCTGGGCTCAAGGCATTTCCGCAAAACCGGACTTCTCCCTGCAACGGGGGCAGCAATCCAGTGATCACTCGCGCGAGTGTGCTTTTGCCGCTTCCGGACTCCCCGACGACTGCGACTGTTTTTCCTTTCTGCACCCTGACCGAGATATCTCTGAGCACGTCTTCCTCGGCGCGCGGGTATCGTGCACTGACGCCAGAGACGTCAAGAACCGTCTCATCGCGTTTGGACGCATCTTTTTCTTCGCGCAAGGATCGGACGGCCAGCAAACGCCGGGTGTAGTCCTGTTGCGGCTCTTCCAGAAGACTCCGCGCATCTCCCTCCTCCACCAGGTCTCCATGACGTAACACCATGATGCGATCTGCCAGTTGCGCGACCACCGCAAGATCGTGTGTGATGTAAATCGCAGCTACTCCCCGCGCCCTCACCGCTTCCTTGATCGTAGAAAGCACTTCGATCTGGGTGGTCACATCAAGCGCAGTCGTAGGCTCGTCGAAGATAATAAGACAGGGGTCGCAACCCATGGCCATCGCTGTCATGGCGCGCTGCAGTTGACCCCCTGAGACTTGGTGCGGGAAACGGTTGCCGATGCTATCTGGATCAGGCAAGTCAAGTTGACGGTAAAGCTCCTGACCACGGCGCGCGGCTTCATCGCCCCGCATCTTGCCGTGCTGCACCGGTGCCTCCACAAACTGTTCGATCAGACGGTGCGCGGGATTGAACGCCGCAGCCGCGCTTTGTGCCACGTAGGAAACACTGTTTCCGCGTATCTCACGTAGTCGTGAGGCAGAGGCGCCAACCAGTTCTTCATCTTCGAGTCGGATCGACCCGGAAACAATTCGGCATCCGGGCTTGGTGTACCCCATGCCCGCCAGGCCAAAAGTCGACTTGCCTGCCCCTGACTCTCCGATCAAGCCGATGATCTCGCCTTTATGAAGATTCATGCTGAGACCCTTTACGATCGGCGACCATTGGCCGCCAATGTCCGCCTCAATCACTAGGTCGCGCATGCTGAGCAGAAGTTCACTCACAAATGTTTTCCTGTAGTCGCAAAGCTCGATTGATTTGCATCAGGCTCGATTGAATTTGCTAGGCGCAAAGATGCGCTATCCGCACAAAAAGCTCGCGTTCTGATATAACCCACGACGAGAGATTACCTTATTCGAGCCCATCAACAAAACCATTCTGCCACGATGCACCGCCTGGACTGAAGAACCCCGCTTATGAGCCAGTATCTACCGACACTTTTGGATCGGATCGCCCAAACTTGTCAGGCAAGTAGTGATCCAGAATTTAAGTCGCTTTCTAATCAGATAGACCGCGTCCCGCGTGAGAAACACGAAAAAACGTCTTTAACCTGCTCCACATCGGAGCTTTGCCTCGAAGCGGCGATAAAGGGAATTCCAGCTGATCATCTCCTGCGAGACGCAGTTGCTCACGCCGCCGCCCTCTCACCCTGGGAGGAAGCCAGCCGAGGTGTGCCGGAATTTTTTTCGGGGGGCTATGCCTACGCCATGCTGGTCGACGAAAGTCCCCCGGCCGATAACGACCCGGTGAGAATGGGTCTTCTCCTGCAACGGGGCGACATTGCGTATCCGGGCCACGCGCACGATGCCGAGGAGTTCTATTTCGTTCTAAGCGGGGAAGCTCACTGGCGCATCGACACTCGGGAATTCACGGCGCGGCCGGGTGACCTAATTCACCACTCCCCTTGCGCCGTTCACGCGATGCAGACGGGATCAGCGCCGCTGCTTGCGTTGTGGGTCTGGCGGGGCAACCTTGCTGGTCGTTTCTGGTACGAAAGCGCGCCGGACGTGGACTGTCCGCGGAGTTGATGCTCCGGACGGCTGCGGGCGTGGGAGTCGGGCTCAGCCCTGGGCCGGTGGGTCGATATTGGCGCTGAAAACCCCGAGTCTGATATAAGTCAGGCCTCCCACGATCTGCGGCCATCGGCTCTGTCCGCTTTGACGTCTAAGGAAGCGAGTTGCCGTACCCGCGGTCAAAGCAAACAGGGTATCCGTCACCAGAACCACCCCGATCAGCACTGCCCCGAGAAGCAGAAACTGCGGGGCAGGCTCACCTCGCCCAGGATCGACGAACTGGGGGAAAAACGCTAAGAAAAAAATCCCCACCTTCGGATTGAGTACATTAACCATGACGGCATGGATGTAGACCCGCCATAGATCTCTCGCAGAGCGCTCTAGGGCTACGTCCTGCTCTTGCCTGGGTCGAGTCAGTAAATACAGGCCTAATGCCACAAGATAAACGGCGCCTGCATATTTCACCAGCGGGAACACCGCCGCTGATGATGCGAGCAACAGCGTCAGACCAAACACGGCCATCAAAACATGAACCAGAGTCCCTGTCGCTATGCCGAGCACAGATATTGCGCTAGCACGAGCGCCCTGTGCAATACTGGTAGCAAGAATGTAAGAAAGTGCCGGACCCGGCGTCAACGCCAACACCAGCACGGCGCCAACGAAAACGCCAAGCTGAGGCCCGGACGGCAACAGCTCAACCACCTCGAACACCCTTACTCCCTTAACCGCCGGTCAGCGGTGCCATCACGACCATCTCGTTACCGTCAGTCAGCGATGTGGAATCTCTTCTCGCTTTGGACACTGCCTGCCCGTCGACAGACACCAGCCCGATCTGCTCGAGAGGAATTCCTAGCGCCACCACCGCGTCGGAGACGCTAGCGCCCTCGGGCAACTCCACCTCATCGACCGAGCACAGATCGATGAGGTGCCCTGTTACCCGTACCTTGATCTGCATCGGATGTTAACTGAGTCCCAATCGGCCAAGGGTATCCTCTGTAGGCTCACCTGCTTCGTTCCAGCCTCTCAGGTCATAGTACTCAGGGAGCATCCGGTCGAGCTCGTTGACACGGCCCTTGGCGGTGCCGCTGGGCGCTGGATCCTTAAGCAGGCGTTCAGGCAGGGTATCGTCCGCTCTGGTAAGCCCTGCTGCGAGATTAAACATTCTCTCGAGATTCCAGATCCGCTCACCGCTCTCCATCAGACGCTCTGCGGTCCAATCCCCCTCGCATCCGGCATCCAATTGCGCAGCAAATTCAGGAGCGCCCCAGGCGCCCATGGTGAACATGCAAAGACCGCTTGAGTCGACCGCGGCAGTCCAGTCCTGGGACGTCTTGCATGGCTCTGCCTTGCCTTCTCCCGTCTGGTCATCCATGTCAACCTCAAAGGTATCGTGTTTCAGGTGACAGGCGCCGCGGTTGCCTGTGGCGTACCCAAGCCCCATCCCCTGCAGCGCTCTCGAGTCATAGCCGGCAAATTCCTGCCCCTTAACCGTCATGGACAGTTCAGGATGGCCATACTTTTCACACATCAGTTTCGATCCCATCCCGAGGATTTCGCCAAAACCTTCCTGCTTGCCCGTTTTCTCCGCCATCACGGTCAGTGCTTCGGCGTTCCCAAATTTAAGCTCGACGCCATCGGTGTCTTCAGTTGTAATGACTCCCATCTCGTACAACTCCATGGCGGCAGCAAGGGTGACGCCAAAAGAGATCGGGTCCATTCCGTGCTCATTCATCAGATATCCGGCAAAGGTGCAGGCATCGATGTCATCGACCCCGACAACCGGACCGAAAGCAAATGCTGTCTCATATTCAAGCCCACCCGAAGCGTGCCAGTACTCTTTTCGATTCTGAATCGTAAAGTGATCTTTCCTGATATGAGCGATCCTGCCGCAGGCGATGGTGCAACCAAAACAGGCTTTGTTGGTCAGCAGGTTGGTGTGCCCCGTATCGTCAGTCTTCAGCATCGCTTTGGCGTCGATCTTGTCGTAGCCCTCAAACTGCACTTCCTGGAAGTTGTTGGTCGGTAGACCACCGAACTCCTGCATCGTGTCCATCATGGCGTTGGTGCCATACTTGGTCAGGCCGCCGGTCTCCTTGGCAAGCAGGTTCTTCATCTCGTCGGTCACCTGCATAAACCGCTGAGGATCCTTTACCCGCACCCCGCCTGTCCCACGCACCGCTATGGCTTTCAAATTCTTTGCGCCCATCACCGTACCGACTCCAGACCGGCCAGCGGCCCGGTGCAAGTCATTAACCACGGCAGCATAGCGCACCCCTCGCTCTCCTGCGATGCCGATGGTCGCGATCTTCAGCATCGGATTGTGGTGTTGCTTTTTTATCCACTCATCGGTTTCCCAAACAGTCTTGCCCCAAATCTTGTCGGCACTGGCAAGACTGATTTCATCGCCCTCAATCAAGAGATAGACCGGTTTTTCTGAACGACCCTCGACAAGCAGAAGATCAAATCCAGCGTATTTCAGTTCTGCACCGAACTTGCCGCCGCTATTGGAGCAGGCGATTGCGCCGGTGAGGGGACCCTTAGTGATCACGGCATAACGTCCACTCGTAGACGCGCTGGTGCCCGTGAGCGGGCCGGTCGCAAAAATCAAAACATTGTCAGGGCCCATGGAGTCTGCTTTGGGATCCATGTTTTCCCACAGATACTTGGTCCCAAGACCGCGCTCGCCGATATAGTCGCTGGCCCACTCCATGTTGAGCGGCTCGGGAGTTATCTCTCCCGAAGTCAGATTGACCCGAAGTATTTTTCCCTGCCAACTCATGATGCACCCCCTTGTGCAGCCTGTTGTGCGGAGGCCTGCATGCGGCCAACGCCGGATGCCCCGGCATCCACATAGGTAATCGCGTCGGTCGGACATGCAGACACACATTTCGGATCCCCACCACAAAGATCACACTTGTCCACTTTGCCGCTGACAGGGTTAAATTCGATCGTCCCAAACGGGCACGCAGAGACACAGGCCTTGCATCCCACGCACGCTTCAGGACTCACGAGCTTGGCTCCCAACTCAGTATTGACCGAAATCGCGGCCGTTGGGCAGGCTTTCATACACCATGCCTCAACACACTGCGTGCAGGTGTATGGCACAGACGTCCGACCGTGCTCAAACTCGAAAACCCGAATACGTGACCGCGCAGGGTTGAACTCTCCCTCGTGCTCATAGCTGCACGCCATCTCGCACTGCAGACACCCGGTACAAAGACTGGGCTCCATGTGAAGCATCCGATGCATTATCCGACTCTCCTCTGCATTTTGATTATTTGATCGATAACCGCGACACTGTACCAAAAAAGAATGTCGCTGTGACACCGTTGTCCCCTCGGAACTCTATAATCTCTTCGCTGGCGAAAATACCCTGCGGTGACTAGGTCATTCAGGCTCTGCCGGTCTTGATTTATCCGATGAATACTCTGCTCTCAACCCTCCGCGAAATTCTCGACGACCGAGGGGTCATTACCAACCCTGTCGAAGCGGAGCCTTATCTCGAGGAATGGCGCGGGCGGTTCCATGGTGAGTCACAGATCATCGTTCGACCTCGAGATGCCGCTGAGGTTCAGGCAGTGGTCAAGGCGTGTGCCGCACACAAGACGCCGTTGGTGCCGCAAGGCGGTAACACCGGCCTCTGTGGCGGTGCTGTGGCCAACGCAGACCAAATCATCCTTAATCTCGAGCGGCTCAAACAGATTCGTGACATCGATCCGGCCAACAACACGATGACGGTCGAGGCTGGGTGCATCTTGGCAGAACTTCAAACGACCGCACGTAACGCCCGACGGTTTTTTCCGCTCAGCCTGGCAGCAGAAGGCAGTTGCCAAATCGGTGGGAACCTTGCGACCAATGCAGGCGGCATAAACGTTCTACGCTACGGTAATGCAAGAGATCAGGTCCTCGGCCTTGAAGCCGTGATGCCAAGTGGCGATTTACTATCTGATTTGCACGGCCTCAGGAAAAACAATACCGGGTATGATCTCAAACAGCTGCTTATCGGCTCCGAGGGCACGCTGGGTATCATTACTGCGGCAACACTAAAGCTTTACCCCTACCCTGATCAGAGCGCAACAGCGCTCGTTGCGTTGCGCAATCTCCCGGCGAGCATCGCATTCCTTGAGCGCGCTCAATCAGGCAGTGGCGGCACTCTATGCAGTTTCGAACTCATGCACCGAGTCGGCCTCGACTTTGCCTTCAAGCACGTGTCAGGGTGCTCTGACCCGATGACAACGCCCCATGAGTGGTACGTCCTGCTTTCGCTCCAGGCCAGCGGCGACGCCATCAACGTTGATACCCTGCTTTCAGCGATTCTCGAACGTGCATTGGAGGCAGGAGACATCCACGACGCGGTGATCGCCTCAAGTGAGCAGCAGGCCAAGTCACTTTGGAAGTTGCGGGAGGGGATCGTAGAGGGGCAACGTCTCGAAGGCGCGAGCATTAAACATGACGTTTCCGTTCCGGTCTCAAAGGTGCCCGAATTTATCGAGACAGCTTGGGCCATCGTCGCCAAGCGGGTGCCGGGGATCAGGCCGTGTCCGTTTGGTCATGTAGGAGACGGCAATATTCACTTCAATCTCTCGCAACCCCCCGATATGGACGCCGGGGCTTTCCTGTCGCTATGGGAAGAAGTGAACGATCTTGTCCATGACCACGTAGCCGGATTGGGAGGTTCCTTCAGCGCAGAACACGGTATCGGCATGTCCAAAGTCGATGAGATGCAAAGGTACAAAGATCCTACCGGTTTAAAAGTCATGGCAGCAATTAAAAAGGCGCTGGATCCTCATAATCTATTCAATCCCGGGAAGATCATCCCTGCTCCCAATGCCGACTCTCGTTGATCCCTTGATTCCCGATCCGTTCCCCACGGAGAAGGCCGACGTCGTCGTCATTGGCGGCGGGATCATCGGAGTCAGTGCGGCACTCACCCTCGCCGAGCGAGGGATATCTGTCACGCTCTGCGAAAAAGGCGAGATCGGTGCCGAGCAGTCGTCCCGAAACTGGGGTTGGTGCCGCCAACAGGGACGTGATCCTCGTGAAATTCCGTTGGTCATGAAGTCACTGGAAAGATGGGCTGCAATGAATGAGCGCGTCGAAGGGGACGTTGGGTTCAAGCGCTGCGGTACGCTCTATCTCGCTGATTCCGATCAGGGTCTGGAAGCACACGGAAAATGGCTGGAATACGCGGAGCCCTTTGGTATTGATACGGGACTCATTACCGCAGCCGAGGTCGCAAAGCATCTGCCGGGCAGTTCCCGCGCCTGGCACGGCGCCCTTTATTGTCCGACCGACGGCAAAGCGGAACCCTTTGTTGCTGCTCCAGCAATCGCACGTTGCGCACAAAAAATAGGGGTGACCTTACTGACCCAAACAGCAGCACTCGGACTCGACGTCAGCGGCGGCAGGGTTTGTGGCGTGCTCACCGAGAACGGCCTAATCCGATCTGATGCGGTTCTGCTGGCCGCCGGGGCATGGTCACGGCTCTTTTGTGCGCACGAGCGCCTGCTATTGCCCCAGTTGAAAGTCCGGTCATCAGTAATGCGGACCGGCGCGATCGATGCAGGCCTTAAATCCTGCATCAGTGCGCCTGGGTTCGCAATTCGACCACGCGCTGATGACGGTTATACGGTTGCCCCCAATACGGCTATCTGGTTTGAGCTCACGCCTGACACGGTCCGGTTTATGGGGTTATTCAGCAAACTGGCCTGGATGGCCAAGGGACACCTGCGCCCCAGCATAGGCAGAACCTTTAACGAGGCGTTGCATCATCACAGAAAAGCGCTGGCGGGCGAAGGAGAGCCATTCATGACCCATCGCATCCTAGACCCTTCGCCGGTCCAACCACTACTGAATAAGGCCCGCTCCCGGCTCGAGAGAGATTTTCCGGTGTTCCGTGATGCAGTCATTGCCCAGCAGTGGGCAGGAATGATCGATGTCACTCCTGATGCGGTACCGGTAATCTCAGAGGTCTCTCAACAGCCCGGCTTTTTTGTCGCAACCGGGTTTTCAGGTCATGGATTTGGTATCGGGCCTGCCGCGGGAGAGCTGGCGGCCGATCTCATCATGAATGAAGCACCGCTGGTCGACCCCCGGCCGTTCCGATTCTCCCGCTTTAGTGACGGCTCGCAGATCCATCCGATTATTGGTATTTGAGGCGAATGATCTGCTGATCTCGACACTTACTCTCGGAACTTATTGATTTCTTCTCCGTGAAAACGTGCCACACGATCCATCGGCGGTAGCGGTTCTTCATAGAAAAACGCCGGAAGCTCGTCGTCTTCATCGCTGAATCCCGCGGCCCGGTTGAACTCATGCTCTAGATGCAGCGTCTCAGCTCCAAGATCCCGATAGAAAGAGTTGGGAAGCTCGGTTCCAAGCGCATTATTTATAGCGTCGATGATGAAGTCCACATTGGTATCCGTAACGCCGCGACCAAAGATGCACAAGCCCAATGAATCAGAGGCCGCCATCACCCGCTGCGCTTCGAAGCTTGCCGCCACGATCTCAGATGCCTCCATCTCCCTGCAATCGAGTTTAGGCAGATTGCCGGCAGTATGATCTGCCCCCTGGGCAGTCATCATCATCGTGATGCCCGTCCCCTCGACAACGCGCGGATCGTAGGCGCTGATGGCCTGCTGTTTGATGACCGGTACCCGCTGAGCCCCGTAGTGCTTTCCGACCCGGGCAGTCCCTTGGGCCCAAATCCGACCGTTTTCCGAACCGCCGCGAATCTCCTCCAGCACCTTCAGCATAAAGTTCACGTCACCAAATGCGCCCTGGCCTACCTCCATTAACACAGCAATCATGGCGCCAGCTTCGATCGTATCAATACCAAGATCATTCGCTACGAAATTCACCCGAGCCAACTCATCCGGATCCGTCAGCCCGCAGTTCGTCCCCATCAGGCCGATCGTTTCATATTCGACCGGCGAGGCAATTTCCCTACCCTCGCTGTCAACGTAAACATTGCTGCACTCGATCGTGCACCCCGGCATGCAGGCGTGGGCCGTCTGGCCGCCGCGCTCAAGGTTCTGCTCACGGATAAACTCGCCGCCCATCCGCATTACGTCTTCGTCCGGATCGACAAGTTGTCCGGCAGTAAAGTTCCTGACCGGCAACCCCCCAAGATAATTCTGGGTATCCGCCATCAGTGCCGTGCCGAAAGTCTTCATGTTCTGCGCGATCTCGTCTTCCTTGAGCATGGCGTTGTACTGCTTGACCGCCCCAATGACTTTCTTTCGGTCATGCAGTTTCGGCATCTTGTTGAGGTCCAGAACGATGGCTTTCACTCTTTTGGCTCCCATCACTGCGCCGACACCACCACGGGCCGCAAGGCGGGACGGCCGAAGATCCGTATCGCTGAATGAAATTCCTGACAGCAGACCGAGATATTCCCCAACTGGACCGCAGATTCCGAGACTGACTTTCTTGCCAAAGCGCTCGTGCAGTTCTGCGGCACAGTCGAAATTCGATAACCCCATGAGATCATCCGCAGACGAGAAGCTGACCTCTCCCTCAAGGGAGACATGCATGACGGTCCATTCACTTGCGGCTCCATGCAGTGTGAATCCCGCAAGACCCAACTGGCCCAGAGCAAATCCGAACGTACCGCCCGCATTCGCCTCTTTGATTCCGCCGGTCAATGGACTGCGGCAACCCACGCTGACGCGATTGGCATTGGAGAAATTGGTACCTGCAAAAGGGCCGACTGAAAAAATCAGTGGATTGTCTCCCGATAGTGGTTCGACCTTGGCCGCACCACACGCCACAAGCTCGCGGGCGATGAAATACCGCCCTGACCGGGCAACCTGTTCTCCAGTGAAGGTCTGCCGGTCAACAGTTTGGTCGCCAAGCTGTATATGCAGGTAATCTCTCATGTTTTCTCCTTATCTTTACTTTTCAGTCCCGTCACAACTGCACGGGCGACCTAAATCTCGAGCATGCTCAGTGGCGTACAGCGCGCCAGACCAACGGTACGGTTGCTGCCGCCAGCGCGACCTTGAACACTTCCGCGGCGATAAATGGGCTCAACCCGAGTGTGATTGCTTTATCCATACCGATCACGGCACCCAGCCACAGTACGCCGGGGGCGAAGATCAGGATTTGACCAACGATCATGACACCCAACATCCCAAGGACAGTCTGGCTCCAGCCACGCTGTGCGAGCAGGCCGCAGATACCCATGGCGGCAACAAATCCGAAAAGGTAGCCTCCGGTGGGACCCATCAGATAAGCCATCCCTGCCCCTTTGGCGAATACCGGGAGTCCGAATGCCCCTTCAACCAGGTAGAGTGCACCCGTAATGAACCCCAGGCGCGGGCCATAGGCGATTCCCAGCAGCAGCACAACGAAGGTTTGCATTGTCATTGGCACAGGCCAAAACGGGACCTGCACTTTTGCAGAAGCCGCAAGCAACACTGTTCCCGCAACAACGAGAAGAGCCTGAGCCATTCGCGAACTGCGGGCCAAGGGCCATATTTCCTGGGCAAGCGTGTTTTGCATTAACGTTCTCCTGATTTGACCGGGCTGCCATTTCGGCAACTCAGCGTTCGGTAAATTTGAACCTGTCAGCGGGTTGTACTGGCGAAGCGGTATTGTCGGTTTCCGCCTGGATTCTGTCAAAAACAGGATGATTTCCAAAAGGTTGCCAAGGGGGTCTGTAATCTACTCCGCCAACGCATCAAGATACTGCCCTACGAAGTCGAATTGCGCTTCTTTTGCAAAAGCGTCACTCAGTTGACGCGTGATCGGCCCAGGGATGCCTGTCTTATCCAATCGCACCTCATCGTACGAGCGCACCGGGCAGATACAAAAACTCGTGGAGGTGATAAACGCTTCATCCGCACTGCGTGCCTGTTCTAAAGAGATATCCTCCTCATGAGCCACCACTCCCTCCGCCGCCGCCAATTCGAGCACCACCGCCCGGCTGACGCCCGGCAAGACGTAATCCGCTTTGGGGGTCAGTAGTTCGCCGTCCTTGACGAAGAACACATTGCTGCCGATACCTTCCGACACAAATCCTCGGGTATCCAACAGCATCGCCCATGCGTGAGGCGCACGGTCCCGGATTTCGAGATCCGCCATCACAAGATTTAAGTAGTTGTGGCTCTTTATGTTCGGATCCAGGCTTTCTGGCGGGACCCGCCGATGCGACGGAGTAACCACGTCCAAACCATCGCGGAGCATCGGAGCGCGCGCAGCGAGTGGCAGCGGCGTGCATTCGACAATGACCGTTGCCCCACTGCTCTGCCACAACTCACCCCCAACCACGTTGAGGCCACGCGTGACCCGTTGCATCACCCAGAAATCTTCACCTGGTTCGAGCAACGGAAGGTTACGCGCGACGGTTTCGCGCGTGATGTCGGTCATCTCCGCAGGGGTCAACCCTGGATCAATCGACGCCTTTTCAAGAGACCGATACAGGCGGTCGATATGAGTCTTCAGCCGGAAAATTTCTCCGCCAAAGGTTCTTTCTGCATCAAAGACGGCGTCGCCGAGGCTGAACCCCCGATCTCTGAATGAGACGCAGACTTTGGATTCCGGCAGGTACTCGCCGTTGAAATATGTTGTCCTTTCCGTCATCCGAGTGGCAGGACCTTTCAGGGCGATCCCACCGGGGAGAGGAATTCAAACCCATCTTCGGCCGCAGCGTCCATCAGCCAACGGGCAAGGTGGTCGGCGAAACTTCGGCGCACGACAATATCGAGGGCTTCACCCCGGTCCGGATCCTCCACAGGCATCAACAGAACGTTGGTATAGGCAATGACGGTCTGAGCGCAGGCCCCTTCTCCAAAAACCCGGGGATGTAAATCGAAAGGGCAGGCAGATGCCAGCACGTTGCGCCAATTCTCGCCCCCAACGCGAAGTATCGTCTGCCCGCCCGATAGGGCCGTCAGGGCGTGATGCAGCGGCGCAAGCCGTTCTTCAAGTGGCGCGGGACCGAAATCTTCATGAACACCGATCAGCAGCCACTCATCAGGGCCCAACCATGCCAGGCGGCAGTGTTCAGACGAGACACAGGTGTTTGGGTGCTCGGGCGGTGCGGTCCCAGTGACTGCGCCAACGGCTTCAGAAAAAACCGAGCTCGACGAATCTCCCCGTAAATTGAGATGCACACAGAAGGCGTGCTCCTGCATCCAGAACAATGTTTGCCCGTCGGACCCTGGCCGTAAAACCGGCGTCTCGATTTCTATCAGGGAAGAGTGCTTGGCGCTCATACTGGCAGGCGTCCTAGACAGCCGCAGCAAGGCCCAACAGGTTGCGCGCTTCCTCGGGGCTTGCCGGATAGCGGTCGTACTCCGTTGCCACATCGGCAATGAGCGTCACAAGTGCTGCGTTGTTAGGAGCCAATGTCTCTCTATCCAACTTCACATTATCTTCAAATCCCGTTCGGGCATGTCCGCCCATCTCCAGAGTCCACTTGTTCACTTCGAACTGTCGCCCGCCGACTCCCATTGCGGACCAGGTCGCATCGGGTGCAAGCTCATGAAGTTCATCCACCAGAAACTCCAACAGTTTTCGGCGGGTCGGAATCGCACCCGGGATTCCGGTCACGAACTGGACATGCAACGGCTTGGGAATCTTACCGGCCTCCGAAAGTTTTACCGCGTTGTACAGCATTGCGGCATCAAACACTTCGACCTCCGGCTTCACGCCATGCTCCTTCATGCTGGCGGCAAGGGATTCGACCAACTCCGGCGGATTTTCATAAATCATGGTCGGGAAGTTGACCGATCCTGTCGCCAACGAGGCCATATCAGGCTTCAGGTACATCATGGCGCCCCGCTGATCGGCGTCACGACCGCGACCACCTGTGGAAAACTGGATGATCATCCCCGGGCAATGCTTCCTGACGCCTTCCTGCACTTGGCCAAACAACTCGGGATCAGAGGAGGAATTTTCGTCTTTGTCACGGACATGGATATGCACCAGTGAGGAACCTGCCTCGAAGGCCTCATGAGTGGATTCAATCTGCTCGGCAGGCGTTACCGGTAATGCGGGATTGTCCCTTTTTCTTGGCTGCGACCCTGTAATTGCGGTCGTGATAACGATGGGCTGCTTCATGACTTGGTTCGCTCGTTCTCAGGATCGAAAAATATGGGCGAACAAATGGTTGCCGGAACCACTGATCCGTCCATCAGGTGGGCATATATTGTGCCACCCATTCGGGAAAGACCGCCCTTGACCAGGGCCAGTGCAATAGAGTGTCCCAAATGTGCACTGTAGTAGCTCGACGAAACGTGACCGACCATGGGAACGGGTCGTTCAGCCTGAGGCGTATTGACGAGTTGGGCTCCCTCGGGCAGTACGCGGGAGGGATCTTGCGTTTTTAGGCCCACCAGCTGTTTTCGGTTTGGGCGATCGGTATCGGAACGACTTAAAGACCGCTTGCCGATAAAGTCCTTTTTCTTGGACACAATCCAGTCCATGCCCAGGTCTACCGGCGTCACCGATCCATCGGTATCCTGACCCACAATGACATAGCCTTTTTCTGCCCGCAGGACATGCATAGCCTCCGTGCCGTAAGGAGTGATGTCGTAGTCCCGCCCTGCCGTCATGATGGCTTCCCACAGGGCCAGACCCTGATTTGCATCAACGCTGATCTCAAACGCAGACTCCCCGCTGAAGCTGATACGGCTGATGCGTGCTGGGATCCCGGCCACCTCTCCACTTTGCATACTCATAAAAGGAAAAGCCTCGGCGTCCAGATTCCGATCACACCCAGCGGTCTTGATGACGGCCCGAGCATTCGGGCCCGCGACACTCATGACACTCCAGTGATCCGTCACCGAGGTCAAATACACCTTGAGTTCCGGCCACTCGGTCTGCAGCCACCGCTCCATCCAGGACATCACCGCTGCCGCCCCGCCCGTCGTCGTGGTCATCAGATAATGATCGGAGGCGATGCAGGTCGTGACGCCGTCGTCCATCACCATGCCGTCTTCACCGAGCATGAATCCGTATCGGCAGCGTCCCGGCTGCAGGTTATCCCAATTGTTAGTGTAGAGCAGATTCAAAAATCGCGAAGCATCCGGACCGCGGATATCGATCTTTCCCAGAGTTGATGCATCAAGCACACCGACACTGCTTCGGGTCGCTAGACATTCACGGTTAACCGCCGCATGCATCTCCTCGCCTTCACGCGGATAGAACCAGGGACGCTTCCACTGTCCGACGTTCTCAAACATCGCCCCCCGTCGGACATGCCAGGCGTGTATCGCCGTTTTGCGCACCGGATCAAAAAGCTGCTCTCCCAGGGCACGACCTGCCACCGTGCCGAAAGTCACCGGCGTATAGTTGGGTCGGAACGTTGTCGTTCCCACTTCGCCCGGAGATTTACCCAATGTCTCGGCGAGTATCGCGAGCCCATTGATATTGCCGAGCTTTCCCTGATCCGTTCCGAAGCCGAGTGCGGTATACCGCTTGACGTGCTCAATCGACCGGTAGCCTTCGCGGGCGGCCAATCGGATGTCTGACGCCGTCGTATCGTTCTGGAAATCGAGAAACTTCTTGACGCGATCACCTGCCAGCGCACCCGCCGGGACTTCCCACAGCGGCTGTAGCGGTGCTTCGTCACGCTCGACAGCAACCGGAATATCCACATAACCTCCCGGCCAACCGCTTTGCGCCGCTGCGCTGACACCGGCGTCTGCACCTTCCTGAAGGCAGGCGGCGAGGCTGAAACTGCCGGCGCACGCGCCCGCTGAACGCTCGTCCTGCACCGAAGTGCCTGGAACAAAACAGGCCTGACTCTCCCGATAGCAGGGGCGTCCGCCCGACTGGGAATGCAAATGCACAACAGGGCTCCAACCGCCGGAAACGGCAAGGACCTGACAGTCCACCAAACCCTTATGCGACAGGATAGCTCTCCCATCGGCCGACAATTTCGCCATCTCGATTCGCTTAAGGCCTTGTAAACCTGATTGCACAGAGGGCACGACGTACCCGAGATAGACCGGTATCCCCATGTCTGCCACAGTTTTCGCCACATCAGCACCGGCCGTCATTCTCACATCTACCACGGCCCGCACCTCCATTCCGGCGTTGGACATATCAATCGCCGCCTGGTAACCGGAATCATTGTTTGTAAACACCACACCGCTTCGGCCAGGCGCAACGGCGTAACGATGGATATAGGTACTGACAGCAGAGGCAAGCATGACGCCTGGCGTGTCATTGCCGTCAAAAACCAGCGGACGCTCGATCGCGCCTGTGGCGAGCACAACCTGCTTGGCGCGGATCCGCCAAAGCCTCTCACGACTTCCCGGGGTATCGGATTGCGCCGGTCCGAGATGGTCAGTTCTGCGCTCGTTGACCGAGAGAAAATTATGATCGTAATAGCCAGTGACGGTGGAACGGCTCAGTATGGTGACCTCGGGAAGCGCCCTGAGCTCAGCTTCAACCTCACCAGCCCAGTCCAGGCCAGCCTGACCACCGATGACTGCGGGCGCCGAGAGCAGACTGCCACCGAGCTGGGATTGTTCATCCACCATCATGACGCGCGCGCCCGACCGCGCGGCCCCCAGCGCTGCGATCAGTCCTGTCGGACCGGCACCGACGACCAGAACGTCACAGTGGGCGTGGCGCTTGTCATATTGATCTGGGTCCGGCAATGACGGGGTACGACCCAGTCCCGCGGCATGTCGAATATGATGTTCGTAGCGCATCCATGCCGACTTGGGCCACATAAAGGTCTTGTAATAAAAACCCGCCGGCAGCAGTCTCGATAGGCGGTTATTGATCGCGCCAATATCGAAAGCCAGGCTCGGCCAGCCATTGACCGTTCGGGCAGTTAGCCCGTCGTACAACTCAACCTGGGTCGCCTTAAGATTCGGCGTGCTGTACGCGCCCTCACCGACCTGCACTAATGCATTGGGCTCCTCTGCGCCCGCACCAACGACGCCACGGCGCCGGTGATATTTGAAACTCCGGCCGAACAAGCGTACACCCTGTGCAAGTAACGCGGACGCGAGGGTATCGCCGGGATGGCCAAAGTAATCACGGCCGTTGAACTTGAATCGAATTCGCCTTGATCGATCAACCAGTCCACCGCTTTGAAGCCGCCGCGCTGAGGTCATTCCTCACTTCCCGGAGGCTGCTCTCCGGGCCGATAAGCGGCCAGGATCTTGTAACTCATCGTATCTCGCAGCACATTAAACCAGCGGCGACAGCCTGCTGCGTGACACCACTGTTCGGCATGCACCCCTTTGACGTTTGTCCGATTGAAAAGGTAATCGGCCCAGTGTGCATCCGTTAAGGAGTCAGGATTCTCTGGGCGGACAATATGAGCCTCACCTCCATATTGAAACTCCTCCTGATCACGTGCTCCGCACCAGGGACATTCGATTTGCAGCATCGGAATCCCTCGTTTTGCGTTCTAGTGCGCGACCCCAGCCGCACCGTGTTCATCAATCAGCGCACCGGTAGTAAACCGATCGAGATCAAATGCCGCATTCAGTTCATGAGGTTCATCCCGAGCCACGGTGTGCGCAAATACCCAACCCGAGCCTGGAGTTGCCTTGAACCCCCCTGTGCCCCATCCGCAGTTGAAATAAAGCCCGGAGACAGGCGTTTTGGAAATGATCGGACAGGCATCGGGGCAAACATCCACGATTCCGCCCCACTGGCGAAGCATCCGCACCCGGCTGAAGATAGGGAAAAGCTCAACTATCGCGGCGACGTTTCCCTCGATGATCGAAAAGCTACCGCGTTGACCATATCCCGTGTAGGCATCAATGCCGGCCCCGATCACAAGCTCACCCTTATCTGACTGGCTAACGTATCCATGGACGGCGTTGGACATGATCACGGTGTCAAGCACCGGCTTGAGGGGCTCAGATACCAGCGCCTGCAGTGGATGGCTTTCGACCGGGAGACGCAATTCTGCCATATCCGCCAGAACACTGGCATGACCAGCAACCACAACGGCCACTTTCTTGGCGCTGATATATCCTCGGCTTGTCTCCACTCCACAAACCGCTCCCTTCTCACGACGAATACCCGTCACCTCACAGTTCTGGATGATATCGACTCCTCGGGCGTCTGCCGCTCGGGCAAAACCCCAGGCGACGGCGTCATGCCGCGCCACCCCGCCGCGCGGTTGGAACGAAGCACCTAACACCGGATAGCGTGCCTCACTCGACACGTTCATCGCTGGGACTTTTGCCTTTATCTCAGCGGGTGTCAGGATCTCGCTGTCGATTCCGTTCAGGCGGTTGGCGTTTGAGCGACGATAAATATCCCGCATGTCCTGGAGAGTGTGGCCGAGATTCATCACGCCGCGCTGGCTAAACATGACATTGAAGTTGAGTTCCTGACTCAACCCTTCCCAAATTTTTAAGGATTTCTCATACAAATGCGCGGCTTCGTCCCAAAGATAGTTCGAGCGCACAATCGTCGTATTCCGGCCCGTATTGCCGCCGCCGATCCATCCTTTCTCGAGAACCGCGATGCGTCCCACGTTGTGCTCAGCAGCGAGGTAATAGGCGGTTGCGAGGCCATGCCCGCCGCCGCCTACCACAATCACATCGTAGGAAGGCGCAGGCTCGGGGCTGCGCCAGGCCTCTGACCAGTCTTGGTGGTAACTGACTGCGTTACGTGCCAGGCTAAAAATAGAATAACGATCTTTTCTCACACTGCTCCTGACCCCCTAAACAGCACCACGCCGTCGAGGACGAGAACACCCCCAAAATGCGCCCGCAACCAGGACGGGTTTTGAACCGCTTTACGCCTCCCGATACACGGGGAAGCGAGCACAAAGCTCTTTCACTTTTTCACGGGTGGCGTCGACGACCGACTCATCTCCCATATTGTCCAGAATATCGCAGATCCACCCTGCAACCTGTGCCATTTCCGTCTCTTTGAATCCACGGGTCGTCCCAGCGGGAGAACCAATGCGCAATCCACTAGTGACGAACGGCGACTGGGGATCATTGGGAACCGAATTCTTGTTGACGGTAATGTAAGCCCGACCCAATGCCGCATCCGCGTCTTTGCCGGTAATACCCTTATTGATCAGGTCCAAAAGGAACAGGTGGTTCACCGTACCGCCGGAGACAATGTCGTAGCCCCGATCAATAAACGCCTTCGCCATCGCCTGGGCATTAGCAATTACCTGCTCACCGTAGGTTTTGAACTCGGGTTGCAACGCCTCCAGGAAGGCCACCGCCTTGCCGGCGATTGCATGCATCAGCGGCCCACCCTGAGTGCCAGGAAAAACCAGCGATGACAACTTCTTCTCGATCTCGGGATTGGACCGCGCCATGATCATGCCGCCGCGGGCGCCGCGAAGTGTCTTATGCGTAGTGCACGTTGTCACGTCGGCAATAGACACCGGGCTAGGATAAAGACCGACTGCCACCAGACCGGTGACATGCGCCATATCAGCAAGTAGGTATGCACCGATGCTGTCGGCAATATCACGGAAACGCTGCCAATCCAGGACCAGGCTGTATGCGGAAAAACCCGCAACGATCATCTTTGGCTGATGCTCTTTCGCAAGCCGCTCGACTTCGTCGTAATCAATCTCACCGGTGTCGGTGTTAAGACCATACTGCACCGCGTTATATAGCTTTCCCGAAAAATTTACTGCGGCACCATGAGTGAGGTGCCCTCCATGAGCAAGACTCATGCCCATCACCATATCTCCGGGATTCAAAAGTGCCATGTAGACCGCGATATTAGCCCCTGATCCAGAGTTCGGTTGTACGTTTACATAATCTGCACCGAAGAGTTCCTTTGCGCGATCAATCGCCAACTGTTCAGCGACGTCGACAAACTCACAACCGCCGTAGTAGCGCTTGCCGGGGTAGCCTTCAGCATACTTGTTGGTCAAGACGCTCCCTTGCGCTTCTAGGACACGCGGGCTCGCATAATTTTCGGAAGCAATCAGTTCAATGTGTTCTTCCTGACGCTGTTTTTCGTTCTGAATGGCTTCCTGAAGCTGTGGATCAAAGTCTGCAATCGTATCTTTGCTACTGAACATGGTTTTCTCGATGTGTGCCTGTCGTTAATTGGAATATGGAATCTGTCTCGGCTTTTGCCGATCACACGATTTTACCGGAGGATGGCGCCTGAACCCAACCACAGAACGACGATTTAATAATAGTCGGTTAGCAGCCTGACGCTTGCTTCCAGGCAAGCAGACTTTGCAAAGATCGCTTCCCATGATAGTGCAGTTGCCGTTGGGAATATCTCCACTTTATCCCTATTGGGCAGCCCAGGCGCGAATAGCATTGAATCCCGCAGCCCCCCTCATCGGCAAAGCGCCGTTTCAGGCAACGCTCGCGATCCAGCGCTTCCTCCCGCTGGACGGCCCCTACGGGGCACGCTTGAATGCAGGGCATATCCTGACAGGTGTCACAGGGTGACGCCGCGGGCAAGATATCGGTAAGCGGCAAAGGACTGCGGGTCAAAAACGCAGCACGGAAAGCAAACCAGGGTCCGTACACCGGGCTGATATCCAGGCCCAGCGGTGAGGGTACCGACCATCCCGCAAAGCGGCCAACCTGCTGCAGCGGAATCAGAGCCTCCCCGGGATACAGAATCTTCGGGTTGCGGTCTCCCCAGAAACGCTCAGAGACTTCGACCACTGTGCGACGCGAAATCTCATCAAAGGGATTGGGCTCAGACAACCCCTGTACATTCATCCATTCCCACAGACCCGGCCCACCCATGCCGAGTAACACCAGACGCTCTGACGGCGTTCGGGGGATACCGGTTCTGTCCCAGACGGCTGCAAGGTCCTCAGGAAATGTAGAGGGATCCACCACGGCTCTAAGATTGAAACCACGGTCTTCAAGCCATTGTTCCCCATCGGAAAAGGCAATGTTATTTTTTTTCGACATGTCAAGGATAGATTCGATTCCGCAATGTTAGGCGACGGGCTGCCCTGATATAGTTAATCTTACGCAAATTGCCCGGCCTTTACCGAATACAACGTGCCTAACTGTGTGATTCATGGTCATCGCGGAGCCCGTGGGCTCGCACCAGAAAATACCCTCGCGGGATTCGCCAGCGCCTGTGCTATCGGCGTTCATGGGCTTGAACTTGATATTCTGATCAGCGCCGATGAAAAGATGGTAGTGCACCATGACCCGCGCCTTAGCAGCGACCTGTGCCGCGATGCTTCTGGGAACTGGGTCGAAGGTTCCACGCCGGCTATCTATGCGCTGACCGAAGCACAGCTGAGAACCTACGATGTGGGAACGGTGCGACCAGGCTCTTCACAGGAAGCGCGCTTTCCTTCCCAGCAGGGCACCAACGAAGAGCCGATTCCGATGTTTTCCGATCTGGTGCGCTGGTGGCAAACCCTGACCCCTTACCAACCGCTCCTCAACGTTGAGCTCAAGTCAGATCCAAGATATCCGGATGAAAGCCCGGATCCTGACGACTATGCCCGAATCGTAGTCGGTGCACTCAAGCAGCACCATTTGCTGACTTCCGTTTGGCTCCAGGCTTTCGACTGGAGGCTTCTTCAGTCAATCCAACGGTTGAGTGACGAGATCTTTACTGGCTATCTCAGTAGCGAGCGCGACCATGACGCGACCGTCTTGCAAGAAGGAATCTCACCTTGGCTCGCAGGATTTGATCCTTGTCACTTTTCTTCAAGCCTGCCCGAGGCCATCAAGGCCGCGGGAGGCCGATTCTGGGGTCCTGCTTTTGCCGATCTCTCAAAAGAGCGAGTACAGGAAGCGCAAACGCTGGGGCTTTCTGTGCATACCTGGACCCTTAACGAAGACGAGGCATTTCATAAGGCCGTTGAATTTGGCGTCGACGGAATCACCTCGGACTATCCGGATCGAGCCCGGTCAGTAATGCAGGCGGCCGGTTTCTCAGTCGCGCCGCCCAGCGCAACAGCAGAATCTGTAAAGGCAGGCACCGCATGAAAGAACCTCTCTTGAGTGTGCGGGATCTGCGCGTTGTCTTTAAGATGGCGGCAGGAGAAATCGAGGCTCTTCATGGGGTTGACTTTGATATTCAGCCAGGCAGTACGGTGGCACTGGTCGGAGCATCTGGATCCGGCAAATCGGTAACCGCCCAGGCCGTGATGGGCATCTTGCCCGCCAACGCCCGAATTACATCCAATAAGAAGTCTTAACCGATCAGGTAATTGAGAGTTTGCCAGGGTCCGACTGGCAAGGGGAATCCTTTAACGACCCCAAATGGCGGGGCAACGGCACCCGCATCTTCTGGCGCCGCCGGTAACGCGCTTACCCGCTTTCTGCCTCATCAAGCCGATTTGCGGCGAAAGCACCCGGTGCCGCTTCCAGCACGGGGTAGGCTTTTTTCGTTCCGGGCTTTCGAGGCTTAACTTTTGTTCCCGAGAACTTCGAGACCCACTGTTGCCAATCCGGCCACCAGGATCCTTCTTTTTGGGTCGCACTTTCATACCACCCATCGGCATCGCCTTTAAGGCGGCGCCGATGGGTGCGGTAGCCATACTTGTTTGATTCAGGAGGGTTCACCACTCCCGCGATGTGACCCGAGCCTGACAGCACAAACCGCACCGGCCCCTTCAACAAACTGGCACCGGCGAAAGTCGAACGCCACGGAGCGATGTGATCTTCCTGGGTCGACAGGAAATAGCAGGGCGTATCTACCGAAGAGATGTCGATCGCCACACCACCGAGCACCATACCGCCTGACTTCTTGAACCGGTTTTCAAGATACATCGCACGCAGATACTCACTGTGCATCTTCGCGGGCATTCTGGTGGAGTCTGAGTTCCAGTACAGAAGATCAAAGGCCAGTGGCTCATCCCCCATCAGGTAGTTATTGATGACGAACGACCAAATGAGATCATTGGCGCGCAGCATATTGAAGGTCGTCGCCATGTCAGCACCATCAAGGTATCCGTCGCGGTTCATCTTCTTCTCAAGGCTTGCAACCTGATCGTCATCAATAAAGACCCCGAGGTCTCCGGGCTCCTCAAAATCGATCATCGTCGTCAGGAACGTGGCACTCGCTACCTGATCAGCAACGCCAGTCGCCTTCAGGTAAGCCAGCAACCCGGCGAGCACCGTCCCGCCCAGACAGTAGCCGATGACATTGCTCTGCGCCGTGCCGGTAATCGTCCTGATGGCATCAAGCGCCGCAACCGGGCCTTCCAGCAGATAGTCTTCAAACCCTTTGTCCGCAAGTTCACTGCCTGGGTTAACCCAGGAAATAACGAAGACGGTGTGCCCCTGTGAGACGAGCCAGCGGATTAAAGAATTCTTCGGCTGCAGATCCAGGATGTAGTACTTGTTGATCCAGGGCGGGATCACTAGCAACGGCGTGCGGCTGACCGCCTTTGTCGTTGGTTCGTACTGGATCAACTGAATCAGGTCGTTCTGCAGGATCACTTTGCCCGGCGTCAGGGCCAGGTTACGGCCCAGATCAAAGGCATCCGTGTCGACCATCCGTGTTTTAAGTTGGCCTTCCCCACGCTCAAGATCGGTCAGGATGTTTTGAAACCCTCTGACCAGATTCTCGCCTTGGGAGTCCAAGGTCCTTTTCAGGACATCAGGGTTGGTGAGGGCAAAGTTGGTCGGCGCCATCGCATCAACAAACTGGCGGGTATAGAAATTGAACTGCTCACGCTTTTTATCATCCACACCCGAGACGGATTCGGCCGCAGCCATCACGTAACGAGAGGCAAGCAGGTAGGACTGTTTGATGAAATCGAACACAACTCCATCGTTCCACGCATCGCTTTTAAAGCGCCTGTCATCGGCATCAGGCACAATAACTCCCTGATCCGATTGACCCAGCGCTCCGAGCGCGGCCCTCTGCCACAGCGCAATCGAATCCTGCCAAAACTCCGCCTGAGCCTTCATCAGCGTCTGGGGGTCGAAACTTACCTGCGCCATGTTTTTGAGGAACTGCTCGCCCAGCTGGACAGGGTCAAATCCATCGTCTAGCGCTCCGGCCTGATTCAGCATAAATTTCGACGCAATTTCCTGACTACGGGTCATGACATCTGCCATGGTCTGAGCCATGTTCTCGGGAGAGACGGCTTCGGTGTCAGGAGGTTTTTGGGACATTTGAGGAATGGAACTAAATTGTTGCAGTGCAGCATTTTAATCGACAAGTGCCTTTCAGACAAGGTTTAGCATCTGCGTCACAACATCTGGCTTGGGTTATGATCCGGCCCCTTTCCTCACGCCGGAAACCGCGCTGATGACCGACATCTTCGACCAGGAACTGGGCCAAACGCCGGCCAATTACGCCCCTTTAAGCCCTGTAAGTCTGTTAAGACGCGTAGAGCGGGTTTATCCCGAACAGCCAGCCGTCATCCACGGATCGCTGAGACGCACCTGGGCTCAAACCGCTGAAAGATGCCGACGACTTTCCAGCGGGCTTGTGTCGCGCGGCATCGGTAAAGGCGACACCGTCGCCGTGATGGCGCCCAACATCCCTGAGATTCTCGAAGCCCACTACGGAATCCCCATGGCGGGCGCCGTCCTGAACGCTCTCAATATCCGTCTCGATGCTGCCACCCTGGCTTTTATCCTCGAGCACGGCGAGGCCAAAGTCCTGATCACCGATACGGAGTTTGCTCCGGTAATGCGTGAAGCCCTCAGCCAGATTGGCCGCGAGATCCTCGTCATCGATATAGAGGATCCTCAGGGCCCCGGTGGAGACCGACTTGGTGAAATAACCTATGAAGAGCTGATCGAGAGCGGTGATCCAACGGTGCCGATCACCCTGCCCCAAAACGAGTGGGATGCCATCTCGCTCAACTACACCTCCGGCACAACAGGAAATCCTAAAGGTGTTGTTTATCACCACCGGGGGGCTTATCTCAACGCCATGAGCAACATCGTGGGTTGGGATATGGCGCACCATCCCGTCTATCTGTGGACACTGCCCATGTTTCACTGCAACGGCTGGTGCTTTCCGTGGTCACTCGCCGCAGTAGGCGGAACCAGTGTGTGCCTGCGCTCCGTCAGTGCAAACGCCATTTTTGAATCAATCGCAAATCACAGCGTGACCCACTTTTGCGGCGCCCCGATCGTGCTTAACCTGCTGATCAACGCATCAGACAACGAGCGGCGGGATTTCACGCACACGGTTAAGGTCATGACGGCGGCTGCACCGCCACCTCCGAGCGTGCTCGCCACCATGGAACAAAGTGGGTTCGCCATGACCCATGTCTATGGCCTCACGGAGACTTACGGCCCCGCTGTCATCTGTTCCTGGAAGCCGCAGTGGGACGAGTTACCGCCTGATGAGCAAGCCAACACCAAAGCGCGTCAGGGCGTGCCCTATCACGCGCTTGAGGACCTGCAGATCATGAATCCTGAGACCATGGATCCGGTTTCCTCTGATGCAGCAGAGATGGGTGAAGCCATGTTCCGGGGCAACATCGTCATGAAAGG
>DLPX01000047.1:0-3287 GCA_002477475.1 Proteobacteria bacterium UBA7447 | reverse complement strand
CAACTGAAAGACCGCTCCAAAGACATCATCATCTCAGGCGGTGAAAACATCTCCTCGATCGAGATTGAGGACACTCTCTACCGCCATCCCGAAATCCTGGAAGCAGCGGTCGTCGCCAAAGCGGACGACCACTGGGGAGAGACCCCATGTGCGTTTGTGTGCTTAAGGGATGGTTCGCCGGCATCCGCGCAGGACATCATCGACTACTGCAAGGAGCACCTTGCAAGCTTCAAGGCGCCGAAAACCGTAATCTTTGGTGAACTGCCGAAGACCTCAACCGGAAAGATCCAAAAATTCAAATTACGAGAACAAGCAAACGGTTCATAGACAGCAAGCACAATTGCTTTGCCCACCTTCCTTACCGAGCAGCACACTATGGCAAAAATTCTTGACACCAACCACACCAGTTTCACGGTCTCCGACCTTGACCGGAGCATTGCCTTTTTCCGCGATGTGCTGGGTTTTGAGGTGACCTCAAAAGCGCCGCGCGCTCCTGAGGTGATAGAGCGCGTCACCGGGATTAAGGGTGCGCGGGTGATGATTGCCTACGTGCGGGGACCGAGTCACAGTATTGAACTCATCGAATACAGCGGGCCGGATGACCGTACTGGCGTGCGGCCCCGCGCTTGCGACACGGGCTTTTGCCACGTTGCCTATGACGTCACCGGCCTCGATGAACTGATCGAGGCCGCGGCGGCTCACGGGGTTACTGCCGAAGGCGAGATCATCACGGTTGATCAGGGTCCCAATGCGGGGGCAAGAATCGTTTATCTACGCGACAGTGACGGCATCACTTTTGAACTGATCGAAAAGCCTGCCTGAGTATCGGGCCGGGCTTTATCCCCTCAGTGGATCCAGCAATCCTCTAGGCAAACGGCTGATCGATAGACGGCGAAGGCTGGGTAAACCAGCGCGGTCCGTCCTCGGTGATATAAACATGATCCTCTAGGCGTACGCCAAACTCTCCGTAGATACAGATCATCGGTTCATTAGAAAAACACATCCCAGGCAAGAGTGAAGTGGTGTTGCCCGGTACAATGTAAGTCTCCTCATGTACATCAAGTCCGATACCGTGGCCCGTGCGGTGCGCAAGGCCCGGCACCTGATACCCCGGACCAAACCCGGCATCCACAATGACATCACGGGCCGCGCGATCTACCGACTCCGCAGGCGCTCCCACCCTGGCGGCAGAAAATGCCGCGGCTTGGGCTGCCTTTTCAAGATTCCAGATATCGCGCTGTCGTAGCGTTGGCTCACCGAACACATAACTGCGCGTAATGTCGGAGAAATATCCACCGACCGTGGCGCCCGTATCAATCAGCACCATATCGCCTTCTTTTAGCTCCTGCGGATAAGGCACACCGTGAGGGTAGGCGGTGGGTTCGCCAAACAGCACGATCCGAAAGGCGGGTGGACCGTCGGTCCCCAATTTCAGATGGGCGGCAGTTAAGAACTCTTGCACGTCTACCGTACTCATTCCCGCGTCAAGGATCCGAGCAGCGCTTTGCTGGACCTTAAGCGTCAGATTCATGGCAAACTGAATGAGCGCGATCTCATTGGCAGACTTTTGCATCCGACATCCTGCGGTGATGCAAGCACCGTCCAGGAATTCCGCCTGGGGCATAGCTCGGCGCAGTCCGTCGAAGACAAAAAATGGCGTGGCCGGGTCAACCGCCACACGGGGCTGGGCGTCAGTGCTGTCAGAAATACACCGGGTAACGAGCGCAGTAGGGTCTTCATGCTCTTCCCAGGTGCGAACATCATCACCAAAAAGCAACATAGCCCGCGTCTTTTCTTCTTCAAAACCCGGCGTTATGTAGATCAAATCCCCTCGTGCTGGAATTACTGCCCCGTGCAACCGCTCGCTTGCCCAAAGACGAAGACCCGTGAAATAAAACAAGCTTGTCGAGGCATCGAGATACAGCGCGTCGATACCCTGCTCCACCATGAGACGTTGGGCTCTTACTACTCTTTGCTGACGCTCACCAATTGAGATCGGAACATAACCTGTCTGGCGAGACAGGTTCGCGATTTCCTGCTCCACCGTTGAACCACCCACGCCCACCGTCATCAACTTTCTCCTCTGCAGGCAATTTGATCGTCAGCCAACACCCGAAGTCTGGACGATAGCAGACCTTCAACCGCTGAGCGGCCAAAAATACAGGATCGCCGGAAGACTTACGGCAACCACCAGGATCTCCAGGGGCAAACCCATACGCCAGTAGTCGCCAAAACGATACCCTCCCGGCCCCATGACAATGGTGTTGTTCTTGTGCCCGATGGGGGTGAGAAAGGCACACGATGCCGCTACGGCTACCGCCATCAGGAAGGGGTCCGGGTTAAGCGACAGCCGCTCCGCCACCTCGAGCCCTATCGGTGCGGCGATCAACGCGGTTGCGACATTGTTAAGCACATCCGAAAGGCACATTGTGACAATCATCAGGATGGCGAGCACCATCACCGGTGCGAGACCCTCCGTAGCGGACAGGATCCACTGCACAATCAGCGCGGTTCCTCCACTGCTCTCCAGCGCGTTACCAATAGGAATAAGAGAGCTCAACAGGACAATCACGGGCCACTCGACTGATTCATAGACTTCCGTCGGTTTCACCAGCCCGAAAATGACATACACCACGACGACTGCACCAAGCGCCACGGACAGATACACCCAGCCAAAGCTTGCCGCCAGGATCGCAAGGACGAATGCGCCGATCGCCAGCCCTGCCTTCTGACGCTGAAGGACGGTGAGCCCCCGGTTTGCAAGCGCGAGACAGCCCAACCACTGCATCGCGTGCTCAAGCCGGTCTTGTGCACCATAAAGCAGCAGAATATCTCCAGGGAGGATCTGCAGTTTGCGCACCCGTTCCCGGAAAGAACGACCGCGACGCGAAATACCGAGCAACATGACTCCATGCCGATAGGCAAGCCGAATATCTGTCGCAGAGCGGCCTGCGATCCTCGCCCCAACGGGTACCACTGCCTCCGCAATCTCCATCGACCCTCCAAGCAATTCGACCTGCTTATCCGGATCACCACTGCCCAGGCGCGCTGTCCCGACAAACTGTTCGATCGACTCAGCAGCGCCCTCCAGAACCAGGATGTCGCCTTCCCTGACTATCTCCCGTCGCGCAGAACCAGGAAGCCGAACATGGTTACGGACAAGCCCGGTAATCACGACATCGTGTTCCTCCGCAAGCGGAAACCCGTCGTGCAGCGGCGCTCCGACCAGTTTGCTGTTTTCAGACACCGCCGTCTCGAAAACATACCCGGTCATGTCCGCAAGCGCG
>DLPX01000031.1:18837-33894 GCA_002477475.1 Proteobacteria bacterium UBA7447 | reverse complement strand
ACAAAAGACACATATGCGATTCATCTCGATGCCTCGCATAAATCAGGTTCAACCCCTGGGAAGAAAAAGTCCAATTTGTTGACTCGCTTTATCAGAAGATGGCAACTAATGTATGATAAGTCTGACTTTTGAGCAATTGATTAGGGCATAGGATAAAAAAATGGCAGGCAAATATATCGACATCTCCGCAGCAGACGGCTCAGGTCAATTCAAAGGCTATCTAGCAACGCCCGAAACCGGATCAGGACCAGGCATTTTGCTTTTGCAGGAAATCTTCGGAATTAACTGGCACATGCGTGACGTAGCAGACTATTACGCCGAAGAGGGATATACCGTTTTGGCACCGGATCTCTTCTGGCGCATGGAACCCGGAGTTGAACTTGGGTACAGCGAGGAAGAATTCCAAAAGGCCTTTGGTTTCTATCAGGAGTTTGATATCTCCAAGGCCGTCGAGGATATGCAGGCGGCCACATCAGCCTTACAGGCGCACGATGCCTGTAAGGGAAAAGTCGGCGCCGTAGGCTTTTGTCTGGGAGGCAAGCTCAGCTATCTCGCCGCGGCCCATTGCAGTATCGATGCGGCGGTGTGTTATTACGGCGTCGGAATCGAGGCAGACCTTGATCTCGCTGACCAGATCACCTGCCCGATGGTGATGCACTTTGCAGAACTTGATCAGTTTGTCCCAGGAGAAGCCCGCGATCAGATCAGTGACAAGTTTTCAGGGCGAGCCGAGGTTGAACTCTATACCTACCCCGGCACAGATCACGCTTTCAATACGCCCGGAAGAGACTCTTATCACAAACCTTCAGCGATGATGGCGCATTCACGCTCAATGGCATGCTTTCGCCGCACCCTCGGACCGCACTTTAATCTCAGTGAACTGTGGGATGCGCACTGCTTTCACGAGTTCGCCGCCCGCGATGTAGACGCCACGATGGCAACGATGGTGGCCTCACCCTATGTCAATCACATTCCGACCCTGACGGGCGGCGTTGGTCATGACCAGTTAAAACGCTTCTACAAGTATCACTTCGTCAACAACAATCCGGAAGATACCAAACTGATCCCGATATCACGCACTGTAGGGGCCGACCGAATAGTGGACGAGATGGTCTTTTGCTTTACGCACACAAGCGAAATTGACTGGATGCTTCCGGGTATTGAACCGACCGGACAGTATGTCGAGGTACCGCTGGTGGCGATTGTATGTTTTCGCGGGGACAAGCTCTACAACGAACACATCTACTGGGATCAGGCCTCGGTGCTGGTCCAGATAGGCAAACTCGATCCCGAAGGACTGCCTGTCGCAGGTGGAGAGAGCGCAAGGAAGCTTCAGGATGAATCCCTGCCCTCAAATGAGCTTATGGAGGCGTGGTCATCAAGCGAAGGTAAACCTATCTAAAGCAGTTTTGTCTAGCAGACACCTAACACTTTTATTTACTCAACAACGCTGTCATCCAACCAATCGCTCCCAGAAGCGCGCCACACCAGGAGGAAGAAAACATGGCCATGAATCGACGATCGTTCCTGCAGGTTGCAGGAACTGCCTCATTAGCCGGAGCACTGCCGATGGCACTCAAGCCAAGCAGTGTTCAGGCCGCAGGCGATACCCTGACCATCGCCTACAACGTCTCACTGCCGAGTTGGGATCCAACGACCGGGCTGTCATCGGTTAACCCAGGACTCCAGAGCATATGGAAATCAGTATTCGATCAGTATATTGATCAGAACCCCGATCTTTCGTTCAAACCCGGGGTGCTGACCGAGTGGGGTTGGAACGCAGACAAGACCCGGGTACACATGAAAGTCCGTGACGGCGCCACCTGGCAGGATGGAAAGCCAATCACCGGTGAAGACATCGTCTGGAACCTTAACCGCGCCGCCAATCCGGAAAGCGGTAACCCCGTAGGCGGTCTAATTTGGGGCTCAGTGGGTAACCTCAAGGCCAACGGAAACGAAGTTACTGGAGACGTCAATGCGTACGTGGCTGACTTCTTCAAATGGATGGCGTTCCTGACGGGGTACATCCTGCCGCCGCACTACTTTGAGAAAGTCGGCGCAGAAGGGTTTGAAAAAGCCCCTATGGGTTCCGGACCATACCGGGTCGTGGAATTTGTCCGCGGTTCCTTTGTACGCATGGAGGCCTATGACAATTACTGGGGCGGGCAGCCGGCATTTCGTAACGTAATCTTCAAGTTTGTCACCGATGCCACGAGCCGCGTCGCTGAAGTGGAAAGCGGTGCTTCCGACATTACCCTTGCAATTCCTTTTGAGGAATACGACCGTCTCAAAGGGAAGTCTGGTCTCACGGGCGTGACCACACCGGTGTCTGATATTGCGATGATATTTTTCAACGATATCGGCCCCATGGAAGATGCGAACGTGCGAAAGGCAGCTGTGCACGCGGTTGATAAAGAGGCCATTGTTAGCCGACTCCTGCGCGGCTATGGTGTCCCGCTGCATACCCTGCAGGCCCCTGAGTACGCGGCCTTTGATCCCACCACAACGGTGGAATACAACCCGGATCTGGCACGTTCACTTCTCGCCGCTTCCGGTTACTCAAAAGATAACCCGGTGCGCTTCACCATTCAGACCACACGCGGTTACCTGCCCAAGGACTATGAAGTTATCCAGGCAGTCGTAGCGATGTGGCGCAAAGTCGGGATTGAAGCGGAAATCGAAGTGTATGAGGTCGCCAAGCACTACGAGCTGCGCGCAACGGATACTCTGGCACCAGCGGCTTTCTACAACTGGGGGGATTCAATCGGTGATCCGAATGACTCTACCGGCTTCGCGATGTTTGGCCCTAGCCCGCACTCGACCTGGGACACCGACGATCTGGACGCCATGATCGGTCCCCTGTGGGGAGAGAAAGACGAGGCGAAACGCATAACCGGCTGGAAGGCAGTGGACAAGTACATCGCCGAGAATGCATATGTTCTGCCCCTCTACCAACAGGTTCAGCCGGTTATTCACCGCTCGAATCTAGACTTCACTCCGCACGTGGCGAACTACGTACTGCCGCACACCACCAAGCCCAAGGGCTGATTTGCCGGTCAGGTCCTGAGTTCCTGGCAGTTCTGTCTGCTCCAGGAGCTCAGGACTTTTCGCATTCTGTAGCTGCTAAGGCTACCCTGCTCTGATGAGTCACTGGTATCTGATCAACCGCCTGTTGTTGGCTCTGCCGACATTGCTTGGTGCAGTCACTATCACTTTCGTGCTACTTCGCGTTGTCCCGGGTGATCCCATCGCCATGATGACCGGCCCCGGGGCTACCGAAGCAGATATTGCTCAACTGAGAGCACACTACGGGCTTGACCAGTCTATCGTCGATCAGTTCATTATTTATCTGGGTCAACTCTTTACCGGAGATTTCGGCACATCCATCAGTTTGCGCCAGGATGTCGGTGAGTTGATCGCCGGGAGGCTGCCAGTAACCGTCGAACTCGTTGTCATTGCAATGTGTATTGCTGTGGGATTCGCACTGATTCTCGCTCTGAAGGGCGTCTACTGGCGAGATCGCTGGCCGGAACGGCTCATAGACAGCTTTATTGGCGTCATCGTTGCCATCCCCGACTTTCTCTGGGCTTTATCTCTGATCCTGATACTGGGCGTCGCTATTCCAGTGATGCCGATCTTCGGACGCATGGATCTAACCATCTCTTTCGACAGTTGGACGAATTTTTATCTGATAGAAAGCCTGTTGCGCGGTCGTTTTGAAGTAACCCGCTCAGTGCTCTATCACATGGTTCTGCCGGCGGTGTCGCTGGCTCTACCCCTGATGGCAATTACAGCAAGAGTGCTGAAGTCCTGCCTGAATGCCGAAATGAATCGCGAGTACATCACGCTTGCCCGAACACGCGGATTTGGGCGCTTGAGGATCATCTACCGGGAGGCACTACGCAATGCCCTAGTGCCGGCGACTGCGCTCAGCGGCGTACAGTTCACCTTCCTTATCGGAGGCACCGTACTGGTTGAACGTATTTTCGGTTACCCGGGGATCGGTAACATGGCAATTGACGCGGTGATCAACCGGGACCTGCCACTGATTCAGGGACTGGTACTGACTTTTGCCGTGCTCTTTATTCTGGTCAACCTGTTTATTGATATCTGCATTACCCTGATCGATCCAAGGCTTCGGTATGCCTGACGGTAGACCAGACCTTCCCCTGACGTACCGCATACTGCACGAGCCTCGGGCGGTGTTCGGATTGATTGTCTTGGCACTAATGCTTCTGGCCGCTGTGTTCGCGCCATGGCTCAGCCCGCATGATCCGCTTGAGCAAGACTTGCTGTCCTCTTTTCTGCCTCCCTCTTGGCAGGCTAACGGCGACCCCTTTTTCTTGCTTGGCACCGACAACCTTGGCAGGGACATCGTGTCACGTCTGATCTATGGGGCGCGCACCGCACTAATTGTGGCCTTAGTTGCTGCCGCTCTGGCAGCACTGTTGGGCACCGTTTTGGGTATGTTGGCAGGCTTCTATGGAGGCAAGACCGATATGCTGATTTCCCGTGCCGTCGATATCTGGATGTCTTTTCCGGCAGTGCTGCTGTCCATTGTGCTAGTGGCCGTGATTGGCGCAGGTCTGCACGCCGTCATCATTGCTATCGTGATCATTGACTGGACACGGTTTTGCCGTGTGATCCGGGCAGAGACCATGGTGCAGAAGGAACGCGACTATGTCGCTTCCGCCGTCACAATCGGACTGCCCCGAGTCCGCATCCTTTTTCAGGAGATTTTTCCAAATCTCATCCCGCTGCTGATTGTGCTGTTGACCTTGGAGATGGGTATCGCCATTGTGGTTGAGACGATCCTCAGTTTCGTTGGACTCAGTGTGGCTTCTGATACCCCCACCTGGGGCAATCTCATTCAGGAAGGCAGACAGTACATCCATCAAGTACCCTGGCTTCTCGGTCTGCCGGTCGCCTGCGTCGTCCTGACCGTGCTAGGTCTCAATGCTCTGGGTGACGGAATCAAGGAAGTGATCGATCCGGAGACGCGTCAGTGACGAAGATACTCGCTGTCCGAGACCTGCACCTGGCAATGCGTACCGGCGAGAAGCTGGTGCCGGTACTGCGCGGGATCAACCTTAATCTGCCGCAAGGAGAGGTACACGGACTCGTCGGTGAATCGGGCGCCGGAAAGACCATGCTGGGCCGCGTCATCCTCGATATTCTGCCGCCCAATGCGGTGGTCACAGCTGGGCACGTAGACTGCGCTACGACCGGATCACAAATCAAATCGGGTGGCCGGATCTTTAGCAACCGAGGGCGCTCGGGCATCAGCTTGATTCCGCAGGACCCCATGACATCTCTTAATCCGGTCAAAAAGATCGGCAAACAGATGGTTGAAATTCTTCAGCTAGCGCACACCGGCCCACCTAGGGCGCTACAGGAACGCGCCGAAGCGCTCCTCGCTGAGGTGAGAATCAAAAAACCCAAAGAAGTGCTTAAGCAGTACCCGCATCATCTCTCCGGCGGGATGCGTCAGCGGGTACTGATTGCCATGGCTTTCAGCTCTGAACCAGGAATCATCATTGCAGACGAACCCACGACTGCTCTGGATGTGTCGGTGCAAAGACGCGTGCTGCGCCTGATTCGTGATCTGCAGAAGGAGCGAAACACGACGATCCTCTTTATCACCCACGACCTGGGCGTTGTTGCGAAGCTCTGTGACAAGGTGAGTCTTATGCATAGCGGAATGATTCTCGAGCAGGGTCTGGTTTCCGAGGTATTTCATTCGCCCTCTCACCCCTACACCCGGTCTCTACTCAATGCCATTCCAAGATACGACCAGCCGCGTGAGAAGTTGGCCCCTGTGGCAGAAGACCTCCAGAGCCAATTAATAGATGAGGCCCGCAAATATGATCAGCAACGGCAAGTCTGAAGTCATCCTGGCCAAAAGGCTGGGAGTCGCTTTACCGAATACCGCGGCAAAGCAGTGGTTTCAGCCTACGCCGATGGTGCCGATCCTCAGAGACATTGATCTGCGCGCACACAAAGGTCAGTGTCTTGGCATTGTGGGTGAATCGGGTTCGGGCAAAACCACATTGGGGCGTGCCTTGGTCCGACTGCTCCAACCTACTTCAGGAGAACTGCTGTTTGAAGGGCGGGATATCACTTGCCTGGATGAAGCAGCATTGCGTCCCATCCGCAACCGACTGCAAATGATCTTTCAGGAACCGCGGGCTGCACTGAATCCAAGGAGGCGGATTGACGATGCAGTGTCACAGCCGCTGCTGACCTATGCCAAGACAACCAACAACAACGAGGCGCGAGAGCAGGCTCGCGAACTGCTGCGGCAGGTGGGACTGGATCCCGCGTTGGGAAAGCGCTACCCCCGAGAACTCAGCGGCGGTCAACTCCAGCGAGCATGTATTGCGCGGGCGATCTCCATTCGACCTTCCCTAATTGTCGCTGATGAGATCGTCTCGGGCTTGGATATGTCGAGTCAGGCGCAGGTACTCAACCTGCTGGACGAGTTACGTCAGCAATTGGGTTTGTGTGTCATTTTTATCAGTCACGATCTTTCGGTGGTGCGCAGTATCTGTGATGAAGTGATTGTTCTGCTGGATGGCAGACAGGTCGAATCCGGACCCGTCTCCCGGATGTTCTCGCGTCCACAGCGGCGGTACACTCGGTCATTAATCCAGGCGGTACCGCTTCCAGAACCTGATAGCGATTGGCTTGAGGATATTATTGACGAAAACGAAATAGGAAACAGGGTGAAGGCTATGAATATAGAGGGAACAACGGCGCTGGTCACCGGAACCAGTAGGGGAATCGGTCGTGAACTGGTACATGCACTCATCAAGCGTGGCGCAAAAAAAGTCTATGCGACTGCAAGAAGCCTGACAGATATTGAAGATCTTGAAAAATCATACCCAGGGGTTGTCGAAACGCTCCCGCTGGATATCACCGACGACACGGCGACGCTTGAAACAGCCGAGCAATGTCAGGATGTCGAATTGCTGATCAATAATGCGGGTGTCAACCGAATGTCGGGGCTACTGGCGGCCGAAGGGATTGACGGCGCCCGCCTTGAAATGGAGACCAACTACTTCGGCACCTTGAGAATGTGCCGAGCCTTTGCCCCTGTGCTAAAAAACAACAGCGGCGGCTGTATTGTCAATATGCTCTCCGTTCTCTCCCACGTGGCGCTCCCCCTGATGGGCTCTCTGTGCGCCTCTAAGGCGGCAACGCTGAGGCTAACGGAAGGGGTACGCGCCGAACTTGAAGCCAGCAATACTTTAGTGATTGCCGTGATGCCAGGCGCGGTGGACACAGATATGAGCCGAGACTTTCCACCGCCAAAGATGCCCGCCGCCGAGGTGGCAAAAGCGGTGCTGAATGGCATTGTCGAAGGTCAAGAGGAACTCTTCCCTGGGGAGATGGCGAGCGGACTGCGCGAGGGCCTCAAGGCCGACCCAAAAAGTGTCGAAAAAGAACTCGCGGGCTATCTTCCCGGCTAAGAGGCTATACCAACGCTGACATGGGCAATCCCAATTTCACCTGAGGCAAGTACCGTTTTTCTGTAATGAGTTCACGTAAACTTCGGGAATCAATTCAATTTTTATTCTAGGAGCACAAACCAATGGCACTAAAACGAATTCAAGTCGGCGAGCGAATGAGTCAGGCGGTGATTCATGGCAACACAGTCTATACGGCAGGTCAGGTTGCGCTTGGAGCGCCCAGTGAGAGCGCGGCAGATCAAACCCGCGATATTCTCTCCCGAATTGATGCATTGCTCTCGGAAGCAGGCACCGATAAGTCCAAACTTATCTCTGCAACGATATGGCTGTCGGATATGAGCACCTTCAACGAAATGAATGAGGTATGGGATGCCTGGGTCACACCAGGGGACACACCGGCAAGAGCCTGTGTCGAGTCCAAACTCGCCGCACCTCAGTTCACAGTGGAAATCGGAGTCATCGCGGCGCTGGATTAAGGCGCCCCGCTAGCCATGCGCATTGTGATTCTGGGGGCGGGCCTCGCCGGGATCACCAGCGCCTGGGAGTGCCTTCGTGACGGTCACGAGGTAACTGTCCTCGATCGTGCAACGGCGCCTGCCGATTTCACGTCCCGTGCCAACGCGGGACTTATCGCGCCCGGTCACGCTTTTGCATGGGCATCACCCAGCGTCCCACGCATCATGCTGCGCTCACTTTGGCGCAACGATCAGGCCATCCGCTACAGGCCCAGCGTCAATCCCAGACAATGGCGCTGGCTGGCGCAGTTTCTCGGCCAATGCACCGCTGACAACGCTCGTACCAATACGCTACGCAAGACCCGTTTGTGCCAGTACTCACAGTCGCGACTGCACACGGTTGCACAAGAAACCGGTTTTCACTACGACCGCAATACCGGCGGCCTGATCTACTTCTATCGCTCCAGCCAGTCTTTTGAAGCGGCGGCCATCAAGAGTGAAATCCTCTCGAGCGCCGGAATCAAGATTGAGGCCCTCGATAGAGACCAGGTCATTGCGCGGGATCCGGGTCTGGCGGATGCCCGGGATGAAATTGCCGGGGCCCTTTTCGTCCCGACAGATGAAAGCGGCGATGCGCGAGCCTTTACTGATGCCCTGGCGACGCGCTGCACCGAACGGGGCGCCGCGATTCATATGCAGACTGAAATCACCGGCTTTTCAAAAACCCAAGACCGGATTAGCGCGGCCACCACCTCCCGGGGTGAAATCGAGGGAGACCTTTTTGTGGTGGCCTTGGGCGTATTCAGTCCCATATTGTCGCGCCAGTTGGGGTTTTCCCTGCCGATCTATCCGGTCAAAGGTTATTCCGTCACTGTGCCCGCCGATAATGCACATCTGCTTCCCCGCTATGGGGGCGTAGATGAAGACAATCTGCTGGCCTACTGTCCGATGGGAAATCGTCTGCGCATCACAGCCACGGCAGAAATCGGGAGTTATAGTACTCGTCATAAGCCAAGTGACTTCCGGGTGATGCTGGGAAAGACGCGAGACCTCATGCCCCGAGCTGCGAATTTTGATAAACCGGATTACTGGGCGGGATTAAGGCCGATGACGCCGACCGGCCTGCCCCTGATTGGCGGAACCCGCTGGTCCAATCTCTGGCTGAATACCGGGCACGGACACATGGGCTGGACCATGTCCTGTGGATCCGCCCGAATTCTGGCTGACCTGATCGCCGGTCAACCACCGGAGATCCCTCTGGACGGGATGGACCCGGCATCAACGAGGCAACATTAATGGCAATGCAACCGGACACTGCGCAGGATTTCATCAATCTCAAGAATATTCCCTTCACGGTGGATGACGGCATCGCTGCAAGGGCCCGTATTGGCCTGGTGGTGCTTGCGACCGATCACAGCGTGGAGCACGAATTCAAACTCGTGGTGAACATGCCGGGGGTGGCCATCTACCAATCGCGGATTCCGAATTCGCCGACGATTACCCCTGAAAACCTGCGGGCGATGGAACCGCACATTACCGACAGAACAGATGTGATTCTCCCCGGCATCCCACTGGACGTCGTTGCCTATGGCTGCACCTCGGCCTCCATGATCATCGGTGAGGAGCGGGTATTCGAATTAATTCATACCGCCCGCCCGGAAGCGAAAGCCACAACACCCATCACGGCGGCATTTGCTGCATTCCGGGCGACCGGCTGCAAGCGTATCGGGGTGCTCACGCCCTATTCAGACGAAGTGAATCAATTCATCCGCAGCTATATCGAATCGAAAGGTTTCGAAGTGCCGGTGTTCGGCTCATTCAATCAGGATAACGACAATACCGTTGCGCGAATCTCTGCCGACAGTATGCGCGATGCGGCGCTCCAGATCGGAAACCATGACTCGGTTGACGGGGTATTCGTCTCCTGCACCAGTTTGAGACTTGCACATTGTGTCGCCGATATCGAGGCCGTACTGGGGAAACCCGTCACTTCATCGAATCACGCTCTGATCTGGCACAGTCTGAGACTGGCAGCCATCAATGAAACCATTGATGGCTTCGGAGAACTGTTCCGTCTGCCCGCCTGATCACAGTTATCAAAAAGTCCTTAATGGCTCGAAAAATACTCCTGGTCGAGCACCACGATGAACCTCGTGACGACCTGGCCTCAACGTTTCTCCCCAAACTGGGATTTACCGTTGAATACTTCCGGCCGTTTACCGGACAAAGGCTGCCGGATGTTGAGGAAGATACCGCCGGGATAGTCATCACGGGAGGTGCTGCCAACGTTGACGAGATGGATCAATATCCCCATCTGCGCGACGAAGCTCAGTGGATCGAACAGTGCCTTGCGAAAGATATTCCTGCCCTGGGCCTGTGTCTTGGCGCCCAGCTTCTTGCCCACGTCCTCGGTGGCCCAGTTGCACCGCATGACAAAGGGGCGCAGGAATTCGGGCTTTACCCAATCAAGGCGGTGGATCAGCAAACACCGTTTGTACCGGAAGACTTTTTTGCAGTGCAATTTCACAGCAGAGGATTTGAGGTCCCGGCAGGTGCAGAACTGCTGGCGGCTGGGGATATCTTCCCAAATCAGGCTTTCTGTTATGGAGACAACCTACTTGGCACACAGTTTCACCCGGAATGTACACTCGCAATACTGCGGCGGTGGCAGGCGCTGGACGCCGCTCCCTGGCAAGAGCCCGGAGTTCAGGCGAGAGAAGAACAAGACCGGCTGGCCGCCCACCACCTCAAAAATGTCAAGCACTGGTTCGAGCAGTTGCTCGGAGATTTTTTTACATCGCGAACAGATAATGCGCACTGAATATTCACTATCCCGCTGGAGCAGCTATCATGTTGTTACCTGAAATTTCCATCCCTCAATCACATCAGAATGCTACAGCATTGGTGGACTCCGCCTGCCCCGATAGTGTCAACGCAGTTTTAGACGTTGCGCGCTGTGGCCTTGCCCGCAACACCATCTCGCAATGGTCAGGCTATACACCCACTGCTTTGCGTTCGCTGACGGGTCTTGCGGACGAGGTCGGTGTTAGCGCTCTCTATTACAAAGATGAAAGCACCCGTTTTGGCCTCGGCAGCTTCAAGGCGCTGGGTGGCGCGTATGCGGTCCAGCATGTTCTGCGTCAAACGCTTGATGCCGAAATACCGGATACCGAAGTCAGTCTTGAAGATATCAATACCCAACATTTTGCCGACAGGGTAAAAAACATTACGGTGGTCACCGCCACGGATGGAAATCACGGCCGCTCCGTGGCGTGGGGTGCTCAGCGCTTTGGCTGTGAGTGCATGATCTACATGCATGAGAATGTCAGCCAGGGAAGACAGGAAGCCGTGGAAGCCTTCGGCGCAAAGGTGGTACGCGTGCCCGGCAACTATGACAACTCCGTCCGTCAGGCGGACCAAGACGCAAAGGCCAATGGCTGGCACATCGTTTCGGACACCTCATATCCCGGGTATATGGAGATCCCCCGGGATGTGATGGCCGGCTATACCCTGATGACTACCGAAGCCATGGATCAATTGCCGGAAGGCGTTATCCCCACCCATGTGTTTATCCAGGGCGGATGCGGCGGTCTTGCCGGAGCAGTCGGCGCTGATCTGTGGCATCACTATGGCGACCGAATGCCGCACTTAACCGTCGTTGAGCCAGTACCCGCAGCCTGCTTATATGAAAGCGCACGCGCAGGTACCCCGCAACTTGTGAATATTGTAGATGAAAGCCTGATGGCTGGCCTGTCCTGCGGGGAAGTCTCGTTGCTGGGATGGCAGATTCTCCATCCCGGCGCTCGTCACTTCATGACGATCTCCGATGCACCCGTTGCGCCACTGATGCAAATGCTTGCGGCGGGCGTATGCGGAGACTCTCCTGTCGTCGCCGGCGAATCAGCGATTGCCGGTTTAGCGGGTTTGATAGGCGCCATGCAGAACGAGCCGCTCGCACAGGAGATGAATCTCGATGCGAAGAGCCGCGTATTGGTGTTTGGCACTGAAGGCGCCACCGATCCAGAAGTCTTTGAAGCGCTTGTAGGCACGAGCGCAGAAAAGATCGCGGCTTAAGGCGGTTAGTCATGAACAAGATCGAGCGGGGGTTTTCGCCAGCAGAGTTTGAGCAGCGAACCGCGACCGTCCAGAGCCTCATGCATGATGCGAGGCTGGATGCCGTATTGGTCACCACTGAAGCAGAGATCCGTTACTTCACCGGATTTCACTCGCAGTTCTTTGAAAGCCCTACACGCCCCTGGTTCGTGGTCGTACCGGCAGAGGGTAAACCTATTGCCGTGATTCCTACGATCGGCGAATCCGGGATGGCCGCCACCTGGATAGATGACATCCATACCTGGCCTTCACCCCGCCCTGCCGATGACGGCATCTCCGCGCTGGCAAGCACCATCAGCAGCCTGCCGACGTGTCACGGTCGCCTTGGAATGCCGCTTGGCCCTGAAAGCCTATTGCGGATGCCCGCGGGCGATGCCAAAAAACTGGCCGATGCCATCCCTCATGAGGTAGTGGACTGTGCCGAGATGTTACTGCGCCAACGCTTTGTCAAATCCCCTGCCGAGATTGAGAAGATTCGGCGGGCCTGCCAGATTACCTCTGACGCCTTCGAAGCCTTGCCGACTCACTCGCGTATTGGCGATTCGGAGATCGACATTACCCGTCGCATGCGAATTGATCTTTTGGAACGGGGCGCCGACAGCACGCCCTTCATGGTCGCTGGATCGGGGACTGGGGGATATGACAGCATCATCATGGGTCCCACCCAGCGTCAACTGCAGTCGGGTGACATCCTGATTATTGATACCGGGACCGTCTTTGACGGTTATTTCTGTGACTTCGACCGTAATTTCGGATTCGGTCATGTTGCAGATGACGCACGGCGGGCCAACACGGCTGTGCATCAGGCGCTGGATGCCGGCTTTGAGGCTGCGCGGCCGGGTGCCCGGATGTGTGACGTCTGGTCGGCCATGTCTAGGGTAATGGAGGAATTCGGCTCACTGGGCAACAGTATCGGCAGAATGGGTCATGGACTGGGCATGCTGCTGACCGAGTGGCCCTCAGTACATCCGGACGATCAGAATATCCTTGAGCCCGGTGTAGTCATGACGCTTGAACCCGGCATGACCTTTGCGCCAGGCCGTCAACTAGTCCACGAGGAGAATATCGTCATCACTGAATCCGGTGCTGAGTATCTGACCCGTCGGGCCCCGCCGGAGATTCCTGTCATCCATTAGCCGCGAGCGCAATCCAACGCGGGCATCGGCAATAACCGTTACCGAAAGGCGTAAATCGGACTGCTCCAGGCCTGAAAGCCGTCTTCAGTAGTCACACACACCCAGAGAGGATTGTCTGCCCCAGGCTCGACCGGCGTCCACCCTTCCCCGACAATGTCAGAGTCAACCAGTCGATCGCCATCAGACTGTTTGGTCTGATGAGGCTTGGCTGTTTTCATGGCCGTTATCCGCTACCCCTGCACAGGAGGATGGGCCAGAGCCGCAACAAGGTGCACGCGTCGCTCCATACCCCCGTTGATCGCCGCGAGTATCCGTAAAGTATACAGAGCCGTCGGCCGGCAGATGCGTAACGTGGTGATTCACTATAAAAAGTGAACCTGGGTTGCTGATAATCGGGATATGAAGGCAAGGCTCTGGATCCCGGTGCCAGGAGTTGCAGTTGTACGTGTCCTTGGAGAGGATACGCATCCTCCCGATAGGAAAACGCTCGGACAATGTCTGGTGCACTTCTTCGAAATAGGTATCGGCAAAACGCGGATCAAACTCGCTGAAGGCCGACTCATCAACATACTCTTCGCAGGCCTCCTCCACGTAGCGGTCATCCTTTCGCATCCAATAGCGACCCGAAAGGTCGTTTGTCGTGAGGTCACTCTGGCCCGGTCGGCACGTCAGTGGCATTATCCCGAATCCATGCTCCTTCCATTCATCCCCAAGATAACCCACGCGGCTGACGCAGGTCTGAAGAGCTTGTTGCAGCCGCTGGAGTTCAAACTTGAGTTCGAGTCGGTGGATTCCATCTCCCGCCACAAATCCCGCGACTGATTCCGTCTCAGGAGGAGTTGCCAGGCAGCGCTCAACCAAGTCCGTGTCTTTATCCCCTAACCGATTAAGGTCATTCATGTGTGCTCTATCATCAAAAATGCTGGGTCGCGTGATATCTTCATCCTCAATACCGCCGGTCACACCCCGTCTGCTCTGATCTATCGCCCAACCCTTGGAATCTGCTCTATGACGAAGTCTGCCTCCAGCCGCCCTGATCCTGCCGGGCTCAAAACAGGCCGCCCTGCCCTCTATGATGCGCGCCACCAGCATCTGCGTGAAATGATGGCCCACTTTGGGATTCCGGCATTGCTCATTGTCGACCCGATCAATATCTTTTACGCTACCGGTGCACGCAATATGATGTTTTTCTCAATGCGGGTGCCGGCGCGGTACCTGCTCATTCTGAGTGAGGGCCCCACCATACTTTATGAGTACCCTGGCTGCGCTCATCTCGCCGAAGAATGCGCTGCGATTACCGAAATCCGTCCAGCCCAGGGTTTGTGTTTCATCAGTTCAGGAGGAGATCCGCAGACCGCCGCAATGCAGTTCGCGGCAGAAATCTCTACAGCGATAAATGCCTTTGACCCGACGATCGATCGGCTGGCGGTTGACCGCTTTCCTTTTACCGCCATCGATGCCCTGCGCAGCCAAGGGTTCTCACTCACCGATGCGGACAATGTCCTGCAGCAAGCGAGAATGCGCAAACTGCCGACAGAGATCCCTTATATGCGTGAGGCGATGCATCGGGTTGAAACAGCTGTTGCTCAACTTGAAGCAGACCTTGAACCCGGACGAACCGAAGCCGAAGTTTGGGCACAATACCACCACGGCCTGATAGCAAAGGAAGGCCATTATGTCGGCACCCGTCTCTTCCAAAGTGGTGAGAAGACTTTTCCCTATTTCAAGGAATGCAGTGATCGTGTGATGCAGCGCGGAGACCTGGTCTGTCTGGATACCGATGCCCTTGGCTATGAGGGGTACGCCGCAGACTTCTCCCGCTCATTTATCTGTGGCGACGCAAAGCCCACTGCTATACAGAGACAACTGTTTGCCTTAGCC
>DLPX01000031.1:16730-18456 GCA_002477475.1 Proteobacteria bacterium UBA7447 | reverse complement strand
TAGCAGAAACCGCCTGGCCCATACCGCCGGCGTACCGCGATAGCCACTACAGTTGTATCGGCCATGGTCTGGGGCTCTCAGGAGAATATCCGAACATTCCCTACAAAACCGAAGGTCAGCCCTATCCGTTATCAGGTTGTATCGAACCGGGCATGGTGATCTGTCTGGAGAGTTATATTGGCTCCAGGGAAGCGGGCGAGGGCGTCAAACTTGAAAACCAGTACCTGGTCCATGACAACGCAATCGAGCAGATGTCGACCTACCCTTTGCACGACCGGCTGCGTTGATTTCGCCTGCCTGGCCATGAACACACCAGCGCGGTATTAGCTGAAGAGCCTTGAAAAGGCGCGAGGAAGTCATAAAACCGGGTGTTAGACTCATTGCTGGTCATATCTCAGTAGCCGCCAAACCATGAAAATTCTTTCGGTCAAACAACAACTCCGCTCCGGTACCCGGTTGAACGGTTGCTGGATCGAAAGTTTCAGCCCGATTGCCGCAGAGATCATGGCAATGAGCGGCGATAACACGGCCCCGGCTCTCTCACTGACGCAGTGGTCATGATGCAGGCCCTGAGCGCACACCAATGCAAGCCGATGATCCGGGCCACCAGTGGCGACCCTGCCGATATCAAGCGGGTGCTTGATATCGGGCCGCTGGGCATGATGGTGCCGAATGTCGCAAGCGTGCGGGAAGCCCGTGATGTCGTTGCGGCATGCCGGTACGGGCCTGACGGATTTCGGGGCGCAGCCCCCTGCATTGCTGCGGGCAACCGGTTACGGCCAGCACGTCACCGACTACGAGCAATGGATGGCCGAGGAGTTTTTGCTGATCATTCAGATTGAATCAAAAGAGGCAGTCGATGCTATTGATGACATCGCTGCCGTAGAAGGTATTGACATGCTGTTTATCGGCCCGATTGATCTTTCGGCATCGCTCGGCGCGCTCGGACAGTTCGACAGTGCAGAATTTATCGAGGCTTTGGAAAAGATAGAGCAGTCGGTCCTCGCAGCAGGCAAGTACCTTGGCTGCATTCCTTTTGGGAACTGGGACAGCGCACGGCTTTACCGCAGCGGTCACCACCTGGTGCTCGCCGGCGCCGATACGCTTTTGTTGCGCGAGGCAGCGGGCCGCGATGTCCGGGAGTTACGCCAGGCGTGTGGAAGCCACCCTGATCCCTGATCCGCCACACTTATTTTTCAGGCAACCGAGACGGCTTTGATCATGCAGTATATCGATCCAACCAAGGAGACCTTTGCAGCATTTCGGGACAACGACCGCGAAGGCCCGATTCATATGCTGAACCTTGTCCGGTTCAGGGAAAAAGCAGCTTACCCTGACGGCCGGGAGGTTACGGGGGCCGAAGCTTACGCCGCCTACGGCAGTGAAAGTTATCCGGTGTTTTCAAAACTCGGCGGCCAGATCGTATGGCGCGGCAACTTTGAACTGATGCTGATAGGTCCAAGTGAGGAAAAATGGGACGAATGCTTTATTGCACAATACCCCTCTGTCGATGCCTTCGTGCAGATGGTCCGTGACCCCGTTTACCGGGAAGCCGTAAAACACCGACAGGCTGCGGTGCTGGACTCGCGGCTGATCCGGATGGCGCCTGCTGATGCGGGTACGGGGTTTGGCAAAAGCGGTTAAGACTTCGGTTCTCTCTGATACAACGCGTTCGACCCTTCGTGACCTACCGTCATCGTCCTGACCACGACGCCTCCCTCATCAT